>JABIXH010000118.1 GCA_018664975.1 Nitrospina sp.
AACCTGATTCAAAGTAAAACCCTGCTGACCCGCTCCAGTGGATACCTTAAGCAGGTTTGCTCACATTCTCTCAACCCTTATGGCGGATGCGGCTACGGACTTTCCGCTTGCGGAGAAGGATGTTACGTCCGATTCAACCCATGGCTCACTAAAGGTCGCGAGTGGGGGAAGTTTGTCGATGTAAAAATCAACGCTGAAGAGTTGTATACCCAAACGGCAGAAAAGGAAAAAAACTGGGCGCATAAACGCTCTACCCCTTTTACCATTTTCATGTCAAGCTCCACCGACCCCTGGCAACCCGCAGAAAAAAAATATCGTGTGACCCGAGCGATCCTCCAGGCCATGACGACCTGCCCACCCGACGCATTGATTCTACAAACTCACAGTTCAAATATTCTGGATGATCAGGCAACCTTGCTTAAACTCCGATGCTCGCTCAGAATCCATATTTCCATAGAAGGAGACAGGAGCCGCCTGCCCGGACTGCCCCCTCCCCCCTGTAGCATAGACAAACGAATTTCTGCTTTGAAACAACTGTCTGCACAGGGCCTCAAAACCGTTGCCTGCCTTTCACCTTTGTATCCGCTGGAGAATCCGCATAAGTTTTTTGATCGACTGAAAAAAGCCGGTGCTTCCGCAGTGATCATCGACCATTTTATAGAAGGGGATGGAACTGCTGAGGGTTCCCGGACTTTGAAAACCCGTCTTCCTTCTGCTATGCGCCAAATCCAGGAGGATTCTATCTACCTCCCCTACCGAACCCAAATCGTCAACATTGCCCGCAATTATCTGCCTGTAGGAGTTTCGTCCCAAGGATTCGCCGGGCACTACTCATGTTGACTGCCATGCCTGTACCGCCAGAACTCATAGATCAGGTTATCTCTATGGATGGCAGGGGTTACAAAGCGTATAAAAATCTCCAAGGACAAAGTTTTCCCTTCGGCCTGTTTCAATTAACCTTCGAACATGTACAGGGCGACCCTTTTGCCGCACCTTCCCGTCTATCCATAAAAATAGAACTTCCTTCAGCGGGTTTTTCCAATTCTCACTACAACACCCCATTAAGAAAACTGGCTCTGGAAGATCATTTGTTAAGAGCAGTTAATCAACGTGTCCAGAAATGTCAGGGAAAGATCAAAGGTTCTGGTCGAAGCGGAGAAATTGCCGTTCAATCACCGGGACAAAAAGTAATTCGCAGAAGCGGGATGCAAATAAAAAAAGATGCTTTAATCCTGACTCTGTTCGTGGGACTTCCCGGAGACGGACGAAGAGTTCTGGCGAAGGAATGCGTAAAGCTTTTAGCCGAAGTTATTCCCCCGGTCTGGGAAGAGTGTCTGCTGACGAAATCCCTCGACATGAACGAAGTGCAAAAAGCAATCGAAACCCTGGAAGACTATTCCGCATTGAGCGAATTGCTAAATCAAAATCAATGGGCAAGTTTTGTAGCGAATGGATCGCTTCTTCCTCGCGCATCAGGGATAAGCGACCTGCCTCTCAAAAGCGGTGGTGTGCTTTTTTCTGCGCCGGAAGAACTCAGCACCGAAATTCATTTACCTCATAGTGGAAAAATATGTGGCATGGCTATTCCTTTGGGAATTACTTTAATTGTCGGAGGGGGGTTCCACGGTAAAAGTACCCTGCTGAAAGCCATTCAGGATGCAGTCTATCCTCATGTCATCGAGGATGGACGCGAACGCATTGCAACCCAGCCGACCGCAGTTAAAATTCGCGCGGAAGATGGTCGCTCCATCCAGCCCATCAACGTTTCCGGGTTTATGGATAACCTGCCGCTCGTTCCCTCTACCGCGAATTTCTCCACCGTCTCCGCCAGTGGCTCTACATCCCAAGCCGTAAATATTCTTGAAGCGATCGAAGCCGGTTCTTCGCTTCTCCTGATGGATGAAGACACCTGCGCCACCAACTTCATGATCCGGGATGAGAGGATGCAAGCTCTGATTACTTCCACACAGGAGCCGATTACACCACTGGTGGACCGGATTAACGAATTGCAGAAAAATTTCGCAGTGAGCACCCTTCTCGTTATGGGAGGAAGCGGGGACTATTTTGAATCCGCAGACCAGGTCATTGCCATGGATTCATTTCAACCCCGGCTCGTGACAGCAAAAGCTAAACAGATTGTTCGGGAAAACCCGGGCAGTCGCAAAACCGAGGCCCAATCTCCTCTGCCAAAAGTGCAAATGCGAACCCGTAATTTATCGGGATTGGATTTTAGTCGAGGTAAAAAGCCCTGCGTAATTCAAACCCAAAAAATAATTTCGCTCATCCTCGGACGAACTGAAATCGATGTGCGTTATATCGAGCACCTGATTGAGCCAGGGCAATTGGAACTCTGCGGCTGGATTCTGAAACAACTTAAAGATATGCAGGAAAATGATTCCTATGTGTCAAACAGCACTGCGATAAAATGTATTTTAAAAAACGTTGAGACAGGGGAACTGGAGTCAATCGCCCCGTTCAACAATGGCCTACTCGCCCTCCCACGATTTCAGGATGTGATGGCCGTTTTAAACCGACTGCGTTAACTCCCATCAAATTTTTCCGGGTCGTTTTAAATTTCCCGACCCGAATCCCATTTCCCTTCTGATAGATATTGGCATTCAGACTATAATAAGAAAAGTCTTCTTACTGAGAAGTTTCCTGTCTCTTCTTTCCAACCTGTTTAATGATTCTTTAAATGTCTTACTGGGATAAAGTCAAACTATACCATCAATATTCTAAGCACGATCACTACCGATCGGCTCCCGGACCCGGCTATATGGATTGGGAAAATCAACCCGATCCCTTTCGTCATTATGATGGCGCAGAAATAATTAAATTAAAAAAAATATCTCTGAACGAAGGGCCCCGTTTCTATGAAGTTTTACAACAAAAAAGTATTCCCTCTCTTCCTTTAAACTTCGAAACCCTTTCCCAATTATTTTTTGATAGCCTCGCAATTTCAGCTTGGAAAAGTTTTCAGGGATCAAAGTGGGCCCTTCGGGTTAACCCTTCAAGCGGAAACCTGCACCCAACTGAGAGTTATTTAATCTGCGGTCCCATAGAGGGAATTAATAATTCTCCCTCCGTTTCCCATTACGACCCAAAAACTCACGGACTGGAAATTCGAACAACTTTTTCAAATCAGACTTGGGAAAACCTGTCAGAAGGTTTTCCGAAAAACACTTTCTTCATCGGTTTAACTTCCATTTATTGGAGAGAAGCATGGAAGTACGGACTAAGAGCTTTCAGATACTGCCATCACGATATGGGTCATGCTCTGGCAACAATAAACATAGCAAGCTCAGTATTAGGTTGGCGAACTCAATTGATGGATCATCTTGGCAGTAAAGATCTGGAAATAGTTTTAGGATTACACGAAAAAAATGAAGAAGAAATAGAAGTTGCCAATTGTCTGATCGCCGTCACTTCGCAAGAAAGCAATATTAAAAGTAGGGATTTTGTTTCTGGTTTTTCTCATTTGAAATGGCTTGGAGTTCCAAATATTTTGAGCAAAGACCACATGGATTGGGAGGGCATTTCAGAAGTCTCACAAGCTACGCTAAAGCCGTGCACCACAGACCTGCCAAATGCCGATTTTAAACGAGGAATACTGTTAAACCTTTTGCAGGAGGATTCCTTTCCCATAAGGAAAGCCATACATCAGCGAAGAAGTGCCGTTGCCATGGATGGAAAGACGCGGATTTCAAGTGAAACATTTTATCAGTTTATGGCAAAAACTATCCCCGATGCCTGCCCTTCCCCCTTCCAAACTTTTTCATGGGATCCACAAATTCATTTAGGACTTTTTGTCCATCGGGTGGACGGACTTGCTGAAGGCTTGTATTTTTTGGTGCGAAATAAAAATCATTTGAGTGATTTAAAAACCAAATTGAAAAATGATTTCACCTGGACCAAACCCAAAGCCTGCCCGCCAGATCTGGATTTATTTTTATTACAGGAAGGAGATTTTGGCGGCATTGCCACTTCCGTTTCGTGTGGACAGGAAATCGCCGGGAAAGGCTGTTTCAGCCTGGGTATGATCAGTGCCTTTGAAAATAGTTCTCTCAATTATGGCCCCTGGATGTATCCCCGTCTCTATTGGGAATGTGGAGCCATCGGACAGATGCTATACCTTCAGGCTGAAGTCAGTGGAATCCGCAGTACGGGTATTGGATGCTTCTTTGATAACCCCGTGCACCAGATCTTCGGCATTAAAGATGGAAGTTATCAAAGCTTGTATCACTTTACGGTTGGAGGGCCTGTTGAGGACACCCGTCTCACCACCCTTCCCCCCTATGAAGAGGATTGAGCCTATTTTTTCACCAGCTCCAAAGCAATATACAAACCCGCATCGGTAACGGTATATTTACCTTCAACCTTATCTTTCTTCTTCAGGTTTGTTAAAGTTTTAAGTCCATCCGGTTGGGTTTTATCGTTCACGATAATAGTAAATCGTTTTTTTGTTTCCGGGTCTTTAATTCCCACCTTGTTTTTATCTGCAATCACTTTTTTGACAACTCCCTCAAAAGGCACTGCATCGCCCGCCCTCACAATCCCCGCACTGGCGAAAAAAAACAAAACCAAAAATAAATAGCTTAACCGAGAAATATTCATCATCACATCCTCCTAATTTGAAACTTTCAAGATTTCATTATAGTCAGAAATTTTATTACCTTCCTGCAAAATCGGATTTCTTTTCTTAAAACGGCTTAAATGCAACCAAGGGCTTTTGCTCCGACAAAAAGCGCGGGTGGCCCTCCTTGAAAATTTTTTGCAATTCTGTCGGATTATTAGGCCAAGTACCCTTTTTCCGGTTATTCGGCGCAGAACCCTCGAATACCAGATAGCCGTATTTACCATAATGCGGCAATTTGCGCATTAATCCTGGAATACTTTCCTTATTTCCCGCAATGACCCAGGTCATCGTTCCTTTTTTCTGATCCGTCCTGTTCAGAGTAAAAATAAAACTGTGGTTTTCCCAAGAGTAGGATTGGTCTTTAAATCGTATTCCCATCTCGTCCATTTCAATCTCTAATTTATGGAGCTGTGCCAAAAATGATTTTTTTAGAGGATGGTTACGGCCAAATACCCATAAACTTCCTTCAGGTAGTGGAGAATTCTTATCACTTATTAAAATCTTTTCCGGGTCTGCCACGGCTTCTGCAAATTTTTGGTAATCAAAAATTTTGCTCTCCGGTAAAAGTGCCGTTACAATTCGCGCTCCATAAGTCTGGGCCAGACTTGGTGGGGCTTCCTCATCTCCCGGCAAACGGAACACATCATTGTAGGGGTCCAACCGAACCGCCACCGGTTCTCCCGCTATTTGAATATTAAACTCCTGTACCTCCTCAGTCAGTTTTATATTATGGATCTCCGCCACCGGTGAACCGTTGGTCCAGATGGCAATTGGAAGCCTCAGTTTAAATGCCGGCGAGTCTTGCTTCACCGTCAACCTTAGGTCATATCGGCCCTCACGGGAAACATAAGACGCCTTTTCTAACCTTATTTTGGGAGCGCCTTTACGATTGAGCCATTGCTCAAAAAATCCGGCTAAGTTCTGACCCGAAGTTTCCTCAAAAGTTTGGCGCAGGTTGTCATAGCCTGCATATCGGTACTTAAAGGTCGCATAAAACTTCCTTAGACCCTTTAAAAAGTTTTCATCTCCAACTTGTGATCGAAGCATATGCAAGACCATCAGGAGTTTGGCATAGCCGATAGCCTGTGAGGCCATGCTGTCCCGATAGCCAAACTTACTCAGTGGAAAATCATTTCCAGCATGGACATAATTAGAAAATTTCATCATCTCCTGGAACCGATACCCAGCTCCCTTTCCTTGCAATTCTAAAAGAAGGTGATCGGCGAGGTAGGCAGTTAATCCTTCTGACCAGTTTCCCTGCTCCATCTTGGGGAACACCCCGTTGCCCCACCAGTTGTGCAGAATCTCATGTGGATAAGAGCTGTGAAGAATAAATGGAAAACGAATGATGCGTGATCCCATCAGAGTGAAAGAAGGCATACCATATCCGGTCTGCCGGGAGTTTTCCACTAAAGCAAACTTTTCATAAGGGTAAGGCCCTATCAAACGAGAATAAAAATCAATATAGCCTTTAGCGGTTTGCAGATAACGATGAGCCAGTTCCTTCTCCTCTTGTAATAAAAATGCATACAAGGGGAGTCCATTATGAACTTCCTCATAGACATGGAACCGATTTCCAATCAAATAGATTTCTTCGGAAGGATGAGTTGACGTCCAGGAAATGTTTCTTTTACCTTTGGAGATTTTATTCCCGGTGCATTGTCCCTGACTCACAACCTGCCAGGGTTCCGGGAGGGAAACTTGCATTGAAAATTTAACCCGCGAGGAACCCTCAATACTTTGAGGATAAAAATAACTACCACCGGAAAACATGAATCCGGCTTGCTCATCAGATTCCGGATCGAGAAGAATCCCGGAATAATCCAGTGTCATGGAAAACGTTTCAGGGCAGGGGATGGAACTGCTTTTTACAATCAAAATTTTCAGGAGACTGAGGTCATCAGATATATAGTTGGAGGTTTCCACCCGCCAACCGCCTGGAACTTCATTCCGGTTCAGCTTCAGATCTGAATGCAGGTAAAAGGAAAAGGACTCGCAATTATTTCGGGAAGTTTTGAACACAACCCTGTCTTGTATTTTTGCAAAACGGGATGAAGGGTCCAGTTCTATTCGCAGGTTGTGCTGAACCGGAGTTTCAGAAAATGACCAGGCCTCCGCGACCCATAAGGTCAACATTGAGATGAGCCACAAACACCCTGCCTTTCGGATGATCTGAAATTCAAATATCTTCTTCATCCTACGACAGCGTCCAATCCCCTTTGGGTTTCTCCTTCAATCCGCACCACCACCTTATTAGGCAGGCACGCCGAGAGACGGTCAGCGTATTGGATGTAACCCGACTTGATGCAGACCTTTAGCTTGCAGGGAGATCGCAGAATTCTCGCTTTACCCTGACGAATCTCCACCTCCGTAGTTCCTAGAGGACCTTCCACCTGAACAACCCTGTCTGTAGTGAGAGGAAAGCGGGCCACATTTTTATCTTCCACCTTGATAATGACCCAATCGCCTTTATTGAATCCCGAACCAAAATAATAAAAAAGACCCGCATTGAAAAAAACCAGAAGGGCAATCAGAATTTTATCGTACCGGTTAAATTTCATGCATCACTCTTTCACCAGATGAATTTCAATTGTTCCACTCCGCACCCTGCAAATTAATTTTAGCCGCTTTATTGGACTCAAAATAAATTCTCAATGCTTCCAATCCGCCAAAATTGTTGCCGGAAGAAAAAAATTCTTCTCCCGGGCCATGATAGCGACGCACAAACAGGCCAAACCGCTGTGCGGTTCGAACCGCATAATTCTGTTTAAAAATTTCCATCTCCCGGGAAGGCATTGCTTTAACATCGGGAAACTGATCCAGCCGAGGTCGCAAAAGATTTAAAAAACTTTCATCCGTTTCCCATTGTAATGGAGGCAAGAGAGAAACAGAAGAAAACTCCAGCAAGGGAGAATTATCGGTGATTTCGCTTACCCCTTCCAAAAATGGAGACAGACGTTTTCCATCCGTAATAAAAAAATCAGCGAAATCCAGAAACGAATTCACTTTCATTTCCTGGGCAACCTGTTTTAATTCCGGACTACCCATTAACGTATCAAAATGGTTTTTATCCAGGGTCACCGGATTCCGGCTCCCAACCAGCATGACGATCCGTGTGAGAAAGCTGTTCCAAACCGAAAACTCAGGAAAAACCTGCCGGAACGTTTGGGTAATAGACCTGGCATCTTGTGGACCTATCAAATGTAAAGGAAGCCATTGCACCAACAAGCCGTCCTTTTTTAAGTGACTCAAAGCCAGCTCATAAAATTCTCTGGAATATAGGTTCACAACGCCAGCCTGCAGGGGAGACATGGGTTCCATAATGATGACATCATAAGTGGATTTGGACCATTTCAAAAATGCCCTCCCATCCTGAATAAACATTTTCGTATTGGGCCGGTTTAAAGCATCATGATTCCACTTAGAAAACCATTTGGAAAACTCCAGGACATTTTTATCAATTTCAACGCCATCTACTTCCGCTCCTGGGAACAGGGAAGCCGTTCCCATCGTGTTACCGGTGCCAAACCCGATCACCAGAACTCGCTTGGGAGAGGGATGCAACGCCATCGGCACAAATCCCATGGCCTGCATATAAGTGCTACCAGAAAATGAACTGGATACGGTGGCGGTGCTGAAACCATCCAGGTAAATGGTCCGCGCCTGACTTTCCTTATCCTCCACCACACTGATGGTGGAAAATTCTCCCTCCTTATAATCCAGCAGGCGAATTCGATCCGCAGGCACGTTTACTTCCAATCGTGCAAAATTTCCCTGCCCGGCTTTTTGAGTCTGTATATCTGGCACCCAATAGTTTTTTCCCAAAACCAGAATAAATAGTACCCCACCCAGCACCATCACCATGGACAAGGGTTTAAGTCCTCGGACTCTTCCCAGAATAAATAATCCAAACAAAATCAATACCGCATAAATCCCATACAGAGACAAGCGAATTCCGAACAAAGGGATGAAAACAAAAGGAGTCAGGATGGTCCCCAATACCGCTCCCACAGTATTAATAGAATAGGTATTTCCGAGAACTTTTCCGACTCCCTCAAAACGATAAGAATAAATATGATTCGCTAATGGAAAGAGAAGCCCAAACCCGAAAGTGGGAAAAAACATGAGGCCGAATGCAAATAAGGCTCGAATCAAAAAGGTTTTTCCGGCAGAAGGATCCAGGCTGTAAAAATATTGATCTGCCAACGCTGTCCATTCTGTCAAGTTGGCCAACACGGGGAGGATGGCGATACAAAAAATACCAATCGCAATTTCAATGCCTACAAACTTCAAAACCTGATGGGACGAACCCAGAAGTTTGTTGGCAGTCAGACTTCCTATGGCAATACCCAATAAAAACGTAGAAAGAATTAGTGCGAACGAATATAAAGTGCTCCCCAGCGGAAAAATGAGAATCCGGGTCCA
>JABIXH010000260.1 GCA_018664975.1 Nitrospina sp.
AGGACCATTTATTAAAAGGGCAATCCACTTTCATGGTGGAAATGAACGAAACCGCCAACATCCTTAACAATGCCACACCAGACAGCCTGATAATCCTGGATGAAATTGGCAGAGGAACCAGCACCTTTGATGGCATCAGTATTGCCTGGGCCATTGTCGAATACCTCCATAAAGCGGATCAGGGAGGAGGACCCAAAACACTTTTCGCGACCCATTATCATGAGTTGACGGATTTATCCCGGGTTCTTCCCGGAGTCAAAAATTTTAATGTTCAGGTCAAGGAATGGAATGATGAAATCATTTTCCTTCGTAAAATAATTCCTGGCGGCACTGACAAAAGTTATGGCATTCAAGTAGCGCGGCTGGCAGGATTGCCGAAAAAGGTTTTGGATCGGGCTCACGAAGTTCTATTCAATCTGGAACAAAGCGAATTTGATGAAGTGGGCGTTCCAAAAATATCTCATTCCGAAAACTGTGAAACCATAAATACTTCGGGGCAATTGGGTCTATTCTCGGAGCCGGAAAATCCATTGATCCAGAAAATAAAGGCCATTGACCCCAACCAACTATCCCCCAGAGAGGCTTTGGAAATTCTATTCGAGTTGACCGAGCGATTCAAGGACAGCCCTAAATGAATATTTTAGTTACAGGAGGCGCAGGATTCATCGGCTCACATATAGTCAATGGCTATATCGATGAGGGGCATTCTGTCACGGTTATAGATAATCTTTCCTCAGGGGAAAAGCGATTCCTGAATCCGAGTGCGAATTTTTATGAAATGGATATTCTGGATCCCAAAGTCTCTGATGTTCTTAAAAAGGAAAAAATTAACGCTATCAATCATCATGCCGCTCAAATTTCTGTATCTGATTCGGTCGCCAATCCGCTCTTTGACGCTAACTCTAATATTATTGGTACTTTACAACTCATCCAAAGTGCGGTATCTTCGAATATTGAAAAATTCGTTTTTGCTTCGACCGGAGGAGCCATGTATGGAGAGCAGGTAAATTTTCCGGCAAGCGAAGAGCATCCGTGCCAGCCATTGAGTCCATATGGTATTTCCAAGTTATGCGCGGAGAACTATCTAAGGTTTTTTAACGAACAGTATGGCATGAGTACAACCATACTTCGTTACAGCAATGTTTTTGGCCCGCATCAGAATCCTCATGGAGAAGCGGGAGTGGTTGCAATATTCTGCCAAAAACTTGTGAAAGATGAAAAACCGGTGATATGTGGCGATGGGAAACAAACCCGCGATTTCATTTCGGTCCGGGATGTTGTGCAGGCAAATTTGATAGCATTGGACCCGGCCTGCACCGGAACATATAATGTAGGAACGGGAGAAGAAACCAGCGTAAATACAATGACTGAATGTCTGATAGGGATTTCGGGCAAGAAGATTTCAGCCATACATGACTCACCTCGCAGGGGAGAGCAGAGAAGAAGTGTTATCGACTATAAAAAGTTTCATAATAGTTTCGGATGGAAACCTAAAGTTTCTTTGGAGCAGGGATTAATTGAAACATACGATTTTTTCAAACAGTAAAAAGCCAGACCTGATTTCTATATTGGCTTTTGTCTGCTTTTTGCTGACTGCCGGGCTAGTATCGCCTGTATCTGCAGTATCACCAGATGTTGTTAATATTGGTGTAGGCACCAATGATGAATTTGTGGTGATCAATGCCAGGTTGGTAGATGGTTTCACTGAAAAAATATTGGAAGCAATTGAAAACGGTGTTCCCATGGGTTTCACCTTTGACATTGAACTTCGCAAAGCCAACACGTTATGGGTGGATAGCTTGGTCAGTTCCAATAAGGTGAGGCATCGAATCCAGTTTGACTCTCTCAAAAAAGCGTACAAATTTTCCGAATTCGGGAAGAACGTAAAAAGGAAAATAATCACCCGGAAAGAAACCCGTTATCAGCAATTAATGCTCACATTGAAAGACATTCCTATCGCCCCTATCTATAAGCTGGACCCTAATGAGAAATATTATGTTCGGGTCAAAGCAGATTTGGAAACGGATCGTTTCTGGTTTCCATTCAATTACATATTCTTTTTTGTTCCCTTCAGCGAATTCGAAACCTCCTGGGCACAAACCTCCCCCTTATCAATTGACCCTGATCTGGAGCTGTCAAAGCAGGCGAGCAGTTCTAATAAAAAGCAGGGTGCTTTATCCAGAGACGTTATCCGATCTTTCAATAAATAGATCGACTCGTCCTCTCAATTATTTCCCTTCACAAGTTCAGGAAACGCTGTGATCATCTTTTCTTCTGTGAGGATTAGGAGGAAGATCTAAATCAATATTTGCAACTTCCTTGATCAGTTTGATGACATCACGTGGAGGGTCAATTTGCTGATAAACCAAACGGCTTCCATCCTTTAATATTCGAACTAAAATCGTTGTTTCGTCATCTTCATTTTGAACTAAAATATTAGCGGTACTGGCACCCCCCTTTTTGGATTGATTTTCGCTACTGGCCTGAGAGGCCTCCGAACCCTGCGGCAAGATTCTTCCTGAAGAACCTGAAAGTTCAGCACGAATTTTTTCTTCATTCTCCGAGACAAAGGATTCATTTTTTTTATGGTTGTAAAGCGCAAGAGCCAGTGCTTGAGCAATCGGGAACCCATTTCTCTCATCCTGAGCAGAAAAGGGATTCATATCTTTTTTATTAACTAATTGCAAAACACCCTGCAATTGACTGCCATGCAACAAGGGCAAGGTCAGTAACGATTTAGTCGAAACTCCTGCCATCTTTTCCCAAGAATCATCAAATGCCATTTTAGGATGCAGGGTTTTAATTTTCCCAAGATCTTTGGTGTCAGGAATATTTACCGTTTTCTTTATCATGGCAACATAACCCGCAACACTATTAGGCGATATGGGAACTCTGATTTTACCCAGCTTGTTTCCATAGGTAACTTTGGAATAAATCTCTCTTCGGGTTTCATCTACCCCGTATATGGTAATCGCTTCGACATCAAAGTATTGCAAGAGAGGTTGTTTCAATCTTTTTAACAGGTCTTCAAAATTTTCCGAGGAATGAATCATTTGTGACAAGATGTGCAACTGGTGACCCTGAGCAGTACTATTTCCATTTGATGAATCACTCTCTCCATCTGACAACTTTGCTATAGCCATTCCCATAATCGGTGAAATAGCCTTGGCCTTAAATAAATCCTCTTGATCAAAAGCGAGCCCACCCTCCTTATTTATAATTTCCATCACCCCCACTAATTTCTTTTTATATGGAAGCGGTACCGCGATCATTGAAGTAGTGTCTTTATTTAGATTTTTATCCCAACTGGAATCGTAGGTAAGCTGATGGTGAAACTGGGCAAGTTCCTGATGGTCTTTTACATTTTTAATGTTAAGCGGTTTTCCCGTGGCCGCAACAAATCCCGCTATATTTTTAACGGATATATTAAGACGAATTTCCGGAAAACCCTCTTTTTGAAAATTTTTGGTATAAAGCTCGCGCTTGCCCGCATCCAAAGCAAAAAGGGTTGCTTCTTCACAATTAAACAAAGACTTCAGATTTTTGGTAAGAGAAAGGAGGCTGTCTTCATTAAAGTGAGAATTCTCCACCTGATTGGCAAAGCTCTCTAACGTATTTAATTTTTTTCCCTTTGAATCTTCCAAAACAGGATCCGCCTCAGAGGTTATTCACAGGCATCCAGTATTGCGGTTTCCATCACAATGCCATTCAAGTATTTTAGTGTAATGTATTGATTTTAATCTCTTTTTGGGGATAATGACAAGATTTTTCAGTTTTTAATATAATTTTGTTGTCCCCCATATAAAATAAGGGAACAAATTTCCCCCAAATATTTACCTCTCCGACCTTCAAAAGCGCTGGTATTTAAGGCCTTACCAGCCAGCGTAGAGAATATAAAATCCACAGCGCGTTTGCGATTTTTGTATGGTAAACTATTGTTTTTAAAACCACTGAAAATTTCGGAAAGCCGCTATGCCGCCCGATCCCCAGATCAGCAAGCCCTCCATTTATATCCCGCCGACCGAAGAACAATTGCGAGATAAGCGAAAACGAACGACCTTTACCATTCTGGGAGTTTTTATTGCCCTCATTGGAATGACCTTCCTGGAAAACTATTTTCTTCAAGCGCAATCGGCTTCATCGTTCGGAAATAATATTACCGTCCTTGCCGTGTTCAATATCATTTTGATCCTGTTATTTTTATTGATCATTCTGATTACACGAAATCTGGTAAAAGTTTATAACGAGCGCAAAAGTAAAATAATTGGCTCAAAGTTTCAAACAAAATTGATCATTGCCTTTCTGATTCTTGCACTCGTTCCTTCCATTCTTCTATTCACAGTAGCCAGCAAGCTATTCACATTCAGTATTGGCAACTGGTTCAATCTACAGATAGAGCAAACCCTTCAATATTCCATGGATATAGCAAGGGATTATTATTCAGGCCTTGAAAAGAGAGCACTTTTCAAAGCTAAAAATATTGAACGCTTTATCAACAATCAGGAGTTGTACTTAAAACTTAAACGAGATCGGCTTAAAGCCCTGGCCCGGGAAAAAGTAGTAGAATATGACCTGACAGGTATCCTCATCTATGACAACGAATTAAAACCCATCGTTTCTGAAATTGATTCGTCCAAACTTTCTTCGCAAGCACGTTTAAATTATTCCGAATTGATTAAAAAAAGTATTGAAGGAGAAGGTGTAACAGAAATCAAAATGACCCATGGGGAGAGCCTGATGATCGTTGTCGTACCTCTCACAGAAACTATTGAGGGAAAGATTTCAATATGGGGTTACATCCTAACCCTCAACCCTGTTTTTAAAAGTTCTTTACGAAAAATTGAAACAATCCGAAATACCTTTGAGGACTATCAACAACAAAGTTTCTTAAAACTACCCGTTAGTGCAAATTACTACACAACATTTCTCCTTATCACTCTACTCGTCCTGTTTTCGGCCATATGGTTGGGGTTTTATATGGCACGAGGCATCACCGTCCCAATCCAGCAATTGGCAGAAGGTGTAAGACGCATCACCGAAGGAGATCTTGACTTTAAAATTGGTGCAAGGGCTACAGATGAAATTGCAATCCTTGTTGACTCGTTCAACACAATGACTCGTGAGTTGAATGAAGGCAGGCTCAATATTCAACACGCACATGAAGACCTTAAAAAAACTAATGTCGAGCTGGACCGAAGAAGGAACTATATTGAAACAATATTAGACAATATTGGGGCTGGTGTGGTTTCAGTTGATAAAAGGGGTACTATCACCACCTTCAATAAGGCCGCAGAAAAAATTCTAAACCTAAAAAGTGAAAACATTTTTGGTTCCTCCTATCATGACGCTTTCGACTTCTCTTATTACCAGGCAATTCGGAAGCTCAGCAAAAGTATGAATGCACAAAATAAAGAATCTATTGAAGAACAAATTGAATTGAGGGTAGGAG
>JABIXH010000165.1 GCA_018664975.1 Nitrospina sp.
CGCATTAAGGCCGCACCACATCCCTTTTTGACCACTTTTTTAACGGGACAACCCATATTGATATCTACAAAATCTGCTCCCGTCTCTTCCACCACGCTCACTGCATGAACAATGTCTTCCGGAGATTCACCAAAAAGTTGAATTCCAACAATCGTTCCGGGACTCTTATGAATGCGCATCATTTTTCGAGTCTTTTCGGAATTAAAAAAAAGCCCTTTTGCAGATACCAGCTCCGAAATCAAGACCCCCGCTTGCATTTCATCCATCAACTGACGAAAACACACATCCGTAATCCCCGCCATGGGAGCCAGCCAGAATGGATTCCGGGAGCGCGCAATCAATCCTCCCTGATCTATTGGCGAAGGAGAGGGTGCATCCGAAATAAATTGTGGTTGCATTAAGTTCATAAACGATTTTTATCTAAACCCTTCAAAAAAGGTTGAAAATGTGAGGGAGGGCAGACTTTAAACTCCAAGCGACGATCAAAACATTGAAAACTCAGCTTCCAGGCATGTAGCCCGTATTCATAGTTTCCCGAGTCTCCCTCTCCATAAACATCATCATTTAAAATTGGCAGGTTATGGTTGGACAAATGCACGCGAATCTGGTTAGTTCTACCCGACAGGGGAGTCACTTTTAAAACCGAATGATTGTTGGTAGTGGTTAACCATTCCACCCGGGTTGACGCTGGTTTTGGGTTCTTGATACCTTCACCTACACCCCTTTGCGCCCCACTCATTACCCCAATAGGAGCAGTAAGAGTAAATTGTTTTTTTTTCGGTTTTCCTTTTACCAAGGCCAAATACTCTTTTTGTACCCGATGATTTTGGAACTCTTTCATTAAGAAACCTGCGGCCTGACGGGTACGGGCAAATACGATCAATCCGGTAGTCGTTGCATCCAATCGTTGTACAGGGCGCGGAACCTCTTCGGGAAATGCTTTCTTCAAAACTTCTGTCATGCTGTTTCGAAAATACCTACCGCTAGGGTGTACGGGAATGGGTGCAGGTTTGTTGAACACCCGGATAAACCTATCCTGATAGACTACATTTAAACTGCAATTTGCAGGAGGTTCTTGACGAACCCCGGCATGGGTAATAATGCTATCCCCTTCTTGAAGGACCCAACCCGGATGAGCCTTTTCACCATTTACGGTAATGTCTCCGTTTAAAATCTGTGCAATCCAGGCTTCTTTGCTCTGATAGGGAAACCGAGATGAAAAATACTGTTCTACAACAAAGCCGTGATACTCGGGTGGAACGATGGCCTTGTAAATCTGCTGGGATGCAGGAGGCCGATAAAGTGAATCCACCGGGCCGCGCCCTGTAGGAATGAGGCAATTGCTCATTAATCCGTCCATCTTTTTTCGCTGGGAAAGGAGGATACTCGTTGCCAGTGACGTCTCGCCACTAGTTCCATTGTGGGTTAACCGGAGCTTTAATCAGGTATTCGTAATCTTTTCCCATTGATTTCACAGCATTGGCCCAAATGCCTTCTTCATTTTCCTGAAAAACAAATTTGCTTTGAGCCTCACAGGTCAGCCAACTGAGTCGGGTCATTTCGCCTGCAAGCTGGCCTGCACCCCAACCGGAGTAACCCATATAAAACCTGATATTGTTTTCGGGATTTTCAATCCGCATCATTAAATTATCCAGAAGTTCCCAGCTTAATCCCATGTAAACTCCATCACAGATAGCATCCAATTCCGGCAAAGGTGTTTTTGACTGGCAAAGATAAAACACTTGCGAGGGGGAAACAGGGCCTCCAATAAATATTTTCCCGGATGGGGAGTCCGACATTCCCATTTCCGCAAATACTTCTTTCGCACTGATTGGAGCAGGCCGGTTAATAACCAAACCAAACGAACCTTGATCATCATGATTACATAATAATACAACGGTACGAGAAAAATTAGGGTCTGGCAACACCGGGTTAGCGATCAGGAAAAAACCTTTCCCATATTTTTCATTGTGCGCGGGCATAGGATTCTAAATTACAGGTTTAGAGATTGAAGCTTTTTAAAATTAGGGCCTAACTTGGCCTCCTCTTTTCCTTCTGCTGAGGAAAAATTATTGTCCAAAGCAATGCTAACCAGTTCAGGAAGTTTTTTCGATTGAGAAAGGGCCAAAATACCGTCATCCCCGATTTCATTTTGGGCCAGGTCCAAATCCTCAACTTTTTCCAATTGGTTTTCATTGGCAAAAATAATTGCTCCTTCATCCTTAATACAATTTCGGTATAAATTAAGGGATTTAACCTTTTTTAGTGTTTTGGAATTCACCAACGCTCGGAGGCCTTCCGGCCCTATATCGTTACCCCCAAGTTCCAGCCAATTGACCTTGGAAAATAATTCAGACTCAGCCAGAAGCTTGACCCCTTCGTTACCGATACGGTTGCCTCCACAGTTAAACCGTCTTACTTTCGCAACCCTTTCATCCCGGCAAATGATGGTCATACCATTTGGTCCCACACAATAGCCTTTCAAGTTCAATTCTTTACCATCCGGAGTCAGAGTTTCGGAAATTACTTTATCCATGATTTCCCGCAATTTTTCACCGGTATAACTACAGGGTTCTGCGGGCTTATAAATTTCAAAATGCGTAATGGAAGGCATTAAATCCCCTTTAACTTAAGGTGCAATCGTTCTAACTATCCCCAACAATTCAAATGGGTAAATTAGCGAAACAAACAAAAAAAACGACTAATTCGATTTCAAACAGGCTATTATAAGGTTGACAGAAAATCAATTATATTTTAAATTCCGTAGCTTCACCCTTAGCCTGTGTTTATTGGGATTTTTACCCTATAAAATAAATGTGCTATTCAAATTTTCCCCCTTTATTGGAGGAATTTTGGGGGTTCAGCTCCTGATTCAATAAATAATAAATCGTAGGATATTTGTGCATTTTTTTGGCCTTAAAGACGTATTGGAGGAGTTTTATGAAATTGGATTTTGATAAAATGGGC
>JABIXH010000026.1 GCA_018664975.1 Nitrospina sp.
CATGGCCAAAAAAAGTAATTATATTGTCGGCCTGGATATTGGAACGACCAAAATCTGTTGCATCATCGGAGAGGTCATTGATGAAGAAAAAATAGATGTCATCGGGCTGGGCCAGTATCCGTCAAGAGGTCTGCGCAAAGGAGTCGTCATTAATATTGATAGCACCGTGGAGTCTATAAAAAGTGCTGTTGAAGAAGCTGAATTGATGGCTGGATGTGAAATCGATTCGGTTTTTGTGGGTATTGCGGGAGGTCATATTAACAGTATGAACAGCCATGGCATCATCGCAGTCAAAGGAAAAGAAATCACGCAAACAGATATTGACCGCGTTATAGAAGCGGCCAAAGCTATTGCCATTCCTCTTGACCGGGAGGTCATCCACGTTCTTCCCCAGGAATTTATAGTCGACAATCAGGACGGAATCAAAACTCCTTTGGGAATGGCAGGGGTTAGGCTTGAAGCCAAAGTCCATATCGTTACTGCCGCAGTGACTTCCGCTCAGAACATTGTCAAATGCGTTAACAAGGCAGGTCTGGGAGTTCAAGATATTGTGTTGGAACAACTGGCTTCCAGCGAATCCGTGCTATCTCAGGATGAACGGGAATTAGGTGTGGGTATGATTGATATTGGTGGAGGAACATCTGATATGGCCATTTTTTATCAGGGAGCGATCAAACATACCGCAGTTCTGACCATTGCCGGCGCTCAGATGACAAATGATATCGCCATTGGCCTTCGCACCCCAAATGCGGAAGCGGAAAAAATCAAACACGCCTATGGATGCGCTTATACCCCTTTGGTTTCCGAAGGGGAAAACATTGAGGCTCCAAGTGTTGGAGGACGAGAGCCTCGAACCGTGCCGCGTCAAATTCTTAGCGAAATTATTGAAGCCCGGACTCGGGAAATGTTTGAACTTCTGGATCATGAGATAAGCGAGTCCGGATACAGGGAAATCATTTCTTCCGGAATTGTTCTGACCGGTGGTGCATCCTGCATGCAAGGAATGGCTGATTTGGCGGAGGATGTTTTCCAGTCCCCCGTCCGGGTTGGAACTCCCATTGGTCTTGGGGGATTGATTGATGTCGTTAGCAATCCCATGTATGCAACCTGTACTGGATTAATTCAGTACGGGTCAAAAAGATTTAAGTCAGGAACGAATCGGGAACTTCAAGGGAGGAACCTATTCGACAAAATATTTTCACGTATGAAAGATTGGGCAGATGAATTTTTTTAACACCTGGAGGGTACAATGAGTTTAATAGAGTTTGATAACGAAAGTGATTATTCAGCAACTATCAAGGTGATTGGTGTAGGAGGTGGCGGCAATAATGCTATCAACTCAATGGTCCGGGATAATATCCGTGGCGTAGAGTTTATTATCGCTAATACCGATCTGCAAACGCTTGAGAAATCCGAATGCCCTGGCAAAATTCAAATTGGTGGAGAATTGACTCGAGGCCTGGGCGCGGGATCTAATCCTGAGATTGGAAGGGATGCCGCAGAAGAGAGTGAAGCCCCGATTCGCGAAATGGTGGAAGGTGCGGATATGGTATTCATCACCGCTGGAATGGGTGGCGGAACAGGCACCGGTGCCGCTCCCATCATTTCACGTATTGCTAAGGAGGCAGGAGCCCTGACCGTTGGTGTGGTCACTAAACCTTTCGCCTTTGAAGGTAAACGGCGCATGCGGCAGGCAGAAGAAGGAATTTTGGAGCTAAAGGAAGCGGTCGATACTTTAATTGTTATTCCTAATCAAAAGCTTCTCAGTTATGTCGGCAAACAAACTTCCTTCACCGGAGCTTTTGCAATGGTGGACGATGTTCTGAAACAGGCTGTCTGCAGTATTTCCGACCTGATTGTGATTCCAGGACTTATAAATCTGGATTTCGCCGATGTAAAATGCATCATGGGAAGCATGGGAAAAGCTTTAATGGGTAGTGGAACCGCTACGGGAGAAATGCGTGCGTCCGAGGCGGCGCAGAAAGCTATCTCCAGTCCCTTGCTTGATGAAGCAACCGTTGATGGAGCAAAAGGCATTTTGATCAACATCACCGGTGGCGAAGACCTTA
>JABIXH010000318.1 GCA_018664975.1 Nitrospina sp.
CCAGTTTCCTCAATCCCTGACACTATTTATTGAGAGCGGATTTCAGACTCTGGCTAACCCGACAGCACGGCAAACCTTTGCCAAAATGGTATCGATAGATAAAGCCTGCGAAAAACATGGTGTGTCCTCTACAGAGTTTCTGGAAAAACTTAATCAGGAAATTTTCAAAAAAGAGAATACGTCCGATGCCTCAGCGAATGCTGGCGAAGCTAGTTCAGCAGGGCAGGAAATTCAGCGTGGGGAAATGTGTGAGGGCGATACTCGGGTCGGGAGCTTGATAAAAACCTATATCACCACCAAATCCGTGTTCGAAGCGCATTACGGGGAAGGGTGCTTTTCTTGTCCGGGTCAGGTCTTTGAGACCGTGGCGCAAACTGCCAGCATGCATAATGTAGACCTCGAAAAAATTCTCAGTGAAATTAACGCTACGATTCAAAACGAATTAAAAACTTCTTAGGTGAATTCCAAAAAGAATGAATTCAAAGAATATGTGCTGGATCAACTCCACGGAATCAATATTAAAAATCGTGAGCCTGCTCTATAAGTAGACAAATTTAAAACCCCTTTGTTAGGGGGAGCTATGCGTAAATTGGAAAACCTAAGAAGGGAGATGCTTCGAGAGCCTCAGCATGACACCAAAAAACCCTGAAAATGTCATGCTGAGGCTCTCGAAGCATCTCCCTTTTCTGTTTAGTCCCGTTAATCTTCCTCAGGCTAAAAGAACTTGCGCTCCTGCTTCGGCGACTGCGTGATCATTTTCAACGGAAGAGCCGGATACGCCGATAGCACCCACTATATTGCCTTCTTTATCTTTCAGGGGAACACCTCCGGGGAAGGTGATTAAACCACCGTTAGAATGTTCGATGTTGAAGAGCGGGCCGCCCGGTTGACTGAGTTTTCCAATTTCTCCGGTAGGCATATCGAAGAAGCGCGCGGTTTTAGCTTTTTTGATCGAGATATCAATGCTCCCCAACCAGGCCCCTTCCATCCGAAAAAAAGTTTTTAGATTTGAGCCCGCATCCACTACGGCAATATCCATTTTACAGTCTATCTCTCTAGATTTTTCCATCGCGGCTCGCAAAACTTTTCTTGCCGCTTCATCAGAAATATCTTTAGTTGTAACTTGTTCCATTTTTTGTTTCTCCGTCTAAAAATTATATTTAAATGTATTTTTCATATATGTATTTAATAGAAGGGGTATAGCAGACTACAGTTAAAGGGGCAACAATATTGGTTGCAGGATAGGTATCAGCCTGTTAGATAGGGGGCTTTTCCTTCTTGGCTTCTTGCCAGTATTTTTCGAGTTCTTCGAGGGGGGTGTCTTTCAATTCTTTGCCCTGCTTGGCGACTTGTTCTTCGATATATTGGAAGCGTTGAATGAACTTGTTATTGGTCATGCGCAGGGCTTCTTCGGCATCGACCTTTTTGAATTTGGCGATATTGACCAGCACGAACAGGATGTCCCCCAATTCCCCTTCGATATCGGCTTCTTTTCCTGAAAGCACCGCTTCTTTGAACTCGGCGACTTCTTCATCCAGTTTATCGAACACGGCGGTGATTTCATCCCAGTCGAATCCGTGTTTGGCCGCTTTCTTTTGCAGTTTTTGGGCGCGCAGGAGTCCGGGTAGATGCTTAGGAACCCCATCCAGCACCGATTTCCTGTGGGCATTGTTTTTTTCCTGCTTTTTAATTTCCTCCCATTGCGTAACGACTTCATCCGGGGTTTCCAGATTTCCTTCCTGAAAGACATGCGGGTGACGGCGGATCATTTTTTCGCTGATGGCTTGCACGACATCTTTTATATTGAACTCGCCTCTGTTTTCTGAAATTTTTGCGTGAAACAAAATCTGATAAAGCAGATCTCCTAATTCGTCCTTTATTTCTTCCGGGTTATTTCCATCCAGAGCCTCCAGCGTTTCGTAGACTTCCTCGACCAGATAAGGTTTCAGGGTTTCGCGGGTTTGGACTTTATCCCAGGGGCAACCCTTTTCGCTCATCAGGGTGTCGACAATTTTGGTTAGTTTTTTAAATGCGGAATCGCTCATGAATTTTTAAGCCAGAAATTTTAAGATGACTGAGTCGGCAATGAAAAGTCCTTTTCTCGACAGGGCCATTTGGTTTTGATTGAAGGTGATGAGACCCTCGTTGAGCAGAGGATCGATCACTTTGCCGTATACATTTTTAAAAGAGACTTGAAACCGTTTTTCGAATTCTTCAATGGGGATGCCTTTAAGACGCCTAAGACCGAGCATAATGGTTTCGCCCATAGCGTGCATAGGTTCGAGTTTTTCGGTAGATTCTACTGCTGATCCTTTTACCTGCACTTCACGGATATAACGGGAAGGCAGGTTGATGTTTTTGAAACGCTCTCCATCTAAATAGGAGGAAGCACCGGCCCCAAGCCCCAGGTATTCCCCGTTATCCCAATAATTGAGATTGTGCTTGCATTCGAATCCGGGCCGGGAAAAATTTGAGATTTCATATTGTTCATAACCTGCGGATTGCAATGTATCAATCGTTACCTGAAACATTTCCAGTTGGGTTTCTTCGGGAGGCAGGGTGAGGAGTCCTCGTTCCTGCAATTTGAAAAAAGAGGTTGCTGGCTCTATCGTCAATCCGTAGGCAGAAATATGCTCCGGCTTCTTGTCGAGCGCCTGCTGTAAATGAGAGTGCCATTTTTCCGGCAACTGACCGGGAAGACCCGACATTAAATCGAGAGAGAGGTTATCAAATCCGGCCAAACGTGCTCGATCAACAGTGGAGTGGATTTCTTCTATGTCATGAACACGTTCTAATAATTTCAGTTCGTCAAGGTCAAAGGATTGTACGCCTATGCTGATGCGGTTGAATCCTGATGATCGGATTTGTTTCAGTGTTTCCTGCTTTATAGTTGCCGGATTGGCTTCGATGGAGATTTCGCAATCCTCATTAAGGTGGAAATTTAGTTTTATATTGCCGAGAATTTTATCCAAGCTGGCAGGAGGCAGAAGGGTAGGGGTGCCGCCGCCAAAAAATACGGTGGGGACGGTTAGCCTGCCAAGTTTATGTGCATAATGTTTGATCTCCGATAACAGGGCCGAAACATAAATCTCTGATTCCTCCCTGCTCTCGGGATGGGAATTGAAGTCGCAATAGCCGCATTTGTGCAGGCAATATGGAATGTGAATATATATTCCCAATGGGTTCATGATATGATTAATAATTAACAGGTTTTGAAACCATCTCCAGTAAATTTAATCTTACACTGTAGATGGTTTTTATGTTTAATCTCGTCTTATATGACAGATAATTATGACAGATACTTTCAAATCTGGCTATGCCAGTATAATTGGCAGGCCAAATGTGGGCAAGTCCACGCTATTGAATCGTTTGTTGATGCAAAAGGTAGCGGTGACTTCCCGGCGCCCGCAGACGACCCGCAATAAAATCACAGGCGTTTTACATCTCCCCAATGCGCAAATCATCCTAGTGGATACACCGGGAATTCATCAATCAGAAAGAACTCTGAACGAAATGATGGTGCGGACAAGTGTGAGCACTTTTTCGGATGTGGATCTGATTCTGATGATGTTGTCCGCCGATGCGGGATTTTGCGAGGAAGATGAGTTTGTTTTGAAATCCATGAAACAGGTTAAAACGAAAAAGGTTCTTGTCGTCAATAAGATAGATTTGGTCGAAAAGCCCATCCTTCTCTCATTGATGGATGAGATGAATAAGAAATCGCTCTTTGAAGAAATTATTCCCATATCCGCTCTTAAAGAAGATGGTCTGGAGCAATTAAAAAACCTTATTTTAAAATACCTGCCTGAAGGTCCGGAGTATTTCCCCAAAGAGATGGTGACGGATTGTCCGGAAACCTTTCTTTTTGGTGAGATCATTCGTGAAAAAATATTGAACCTCACTCGGTTTGAGGTGCCGCATTCCGTAGCAGTTGTAGTGGAAGACATGTATGAGCAGGAAAACGGAGTGGTGCAGATCGATGCTACGATTTATGCGGAGAAGGACTCACAGAAAAAAATACTGATCGGTGAGAGAGGAAGCATGTTAAAAAACATTGGACGCCAGGCACGGCAGGAGTTAGAAAAACGCCTGGGTGCCAAGATATTTTTGAAACTATTTGTTAAAGTAAAAGCCAACTGGAGAGACCAGAGTCGAG
>JABIXH010000041.1 GCA_018664975.1 Nitrospina sp.
AAGACCCCGTCAACATAACAAAAAAAATCAATAAACATACCGCCATTAACCGTTTCATCTTTACTCCTGTATCTAGTTCTAATTCTACGAATGAGTGCTATTGTAATGCATTTATTCCCTTCTTTTCGAAAAATATCTCCAACGCTCATTTCTCAAAGCCTTACCTAAAAAAATATACATCAAATATTCAAACTGTAAGTTTTACTTTACGAGAATAAGGCAAGCCCAAACAAGTAATTACCGTAACCCTTTAATTCTTAATGACCATAAATATAAGAATTCGCTGGCATAGATTTTGCTCTATTTTTATGTGTAGCAGTTTAGCGAACTTTATGAATGACCCGGTTTAGTATTTACCAGACACCCAATGGATAGAAAACCAGATAGCTTAAGCATTCATAATTTTAAAAATTTGCTGATATCAGCATTTTTCACCTTGGGAATTCTGGTATCGGTTGCCTTTTTTGGAGTCCGCCAGGTTGAATGGGAGACAAAATCCCAACTGGCCGAATATTTGCAGGCAACTTTAAACTTTAATCTGGAAATTCTAGAACTTTGGTTCAATGAAAAACAATTGGATGCGGAAGTCATTGTCTCTGAACCCATTATTCAGGAGAAAATCCTCCGCCTTGTAGAATTCGCTGAAAAAAACCGGTCCGCAGAAGAATTAATTGCCTCACCAGAACTCACCTGGCTCCGTAAACATCTCGGTTTAGCCAGCAAAAAACATGGATTCATTGGATTTGTGATCTTTAATCAAGAAGGAAGGCAAGTCGGCGCCCTGCTGGACGCACCCGTTGGCCAAAGCGTCTTAAAAAACCGGTCCGATTTTTTTCAGCAATCCCTCAAAGGAAAGACCGTTATTTCAATGCCGTTTAAAGGAGAGGTGGACTTACCAGATATCCATGGAGATATCCGTAAAAACTGGTCAACGATGTTCGTCTCCACCCCGGTCAAAGATAGTTCGGGAACCGTAAAAGCCGTTCTTTCGTTTCGCATCCGACCAGAATCCGAATTTTCCAATTCGTTGAGTACCCACCGCTTTGGGGAGTCGGGCAAAGTCTATGTCTTCTCTGCCAAGGGGTTAATACTTTCTGACAGTCGGTTCAACCAGCAACTCAGGCAAGTAGGCCTCATCCCGCCGGAACCCTGGAGCCAATCAATCCTGAACCTTTATATTAAAGATCCACAGGGGGACTTGATAGAGGGTTTCAAGCCCTCACTCCCTAAAAAAGATTGGCCCTTAACTAAAATGGCGGCCAGCGCCACTCTTGGAGGGAAAGAAGTTGAGACCACCCCTTACAACGATTATCGCGGAGTACCTGTGGTCGGGGCGTGGGCTTGGCTGGCTGAGTATAACCTGGGAATCGCCGCTGAAATTGATGCCAATGAAGCCCTGCAGTCCTTATATAGTTTGAGGAAATCTTTTTCCGTTCTCTTTGGGTTTTTAAGCCTGGCTTGTATTTTGGGAATAATTTTCAGGTCGAAACAGATCATGGCTGAAAAAAAACAACGCCAGAAAGAATTGAAAAATTTGGATGAAAAACTCAAAACCCAGATCATTCTGGATAATGTGGTGGACGCAATTATCACCATTGACCAAACAGGAATCATTCAGACCTTTAACCAGGGAGCTCAAAAGTTATTCCAATATAAAGACCAAGAAGTGCTGAGTCGCAATATCAATATGCTGATGAGCGACCCGGACCGCAGCCAACATGATGAATACCTGCAACGGTATTTGTCGACAAAATCTCCTCATATCATTGGAATCGGCCGCGAAGTGGTCGGCTTGAAAAAAGACGGCTCAGAGTTCCCCATGGACCTGGCAGTCAGCCAGGTGAACCTGCACGACCGAATCATCTTTACAGGCATCATCAGAGACATCAGCCAGCGCAAAGAATTTGAAGACGCTCTGGTCGGAGCAAAACAAATCGCCGATGAGGCCAACCAGTCAAAAGGCAATTTTCTCGCTAATATGATCCATGAAATCAGGACTCCCATGAATGGCGTTATTGGTTTAACCCATCTCCTAATGAAAACAGAATTGACCCCAGTTCAATATGATTACCTGAGAAAAATTCACAGTTCATCACAAAACCTGTTGACCATCATCAATGACATTCTCGATGTATCTAAAATTGAAGCGGGAAAAATAGACATTGAAAATACCGAGTTCCACCTGGAAAAGGTACTGGAAGGTGTTTCAGATATCCTGTGCACACATATTCAGGAAAAAGGTCTCGAGTTACATTTCGACATAGCAGAGGATGTTCCCACCTGGCTAATAGGAGATCCGGTAAGGCTCAGCCAGATTCTCACCAATCTAACCAGCAACGCAGTCAAGTTTACCGAAAAAGGGCATATCATTATCTCCTTACAAGTGCTGGAAAAAACCCAGGAATCCATAAACCTTGAGTTTACGGTGAAGGACTCGGGCATCGGTTTATCCCAGGATCAAATTGAAAAACTCTTTAAACCTTTTGGTCAGGCAGATACATCAACCACTCGGAAATTTGGCGGCACAGGGTTGGGATTGACCATTGTGAAAAAACTGGTTTTATTAATGGAGGGAGTTATTCGTATCGAAAGCCAACCGGGAAAAGGAAGTAATTTTATTTTCAATATTAAATTTAAACCTATACAAAAAGAAGAAGAAGAAGAGGCTATCAAACCTTTATCTTCCTCATCCAAAGAGGTGAGAATTCTAGTTATTGATGACAGCCCGTTCATGCGTGACATTCTTATGGCCATGCTGAGGTCTCTCAAGTTTGATGCTACCGTTGCCTCCCGTTTTTCTGAAGGGTTAAAACATTTGATAATCGCAGAGCATCCTTATGATCTGGTACTTATAGACAACAAACTGTCCGATGCAACGGGGGCAGAAGTATGCTCTCAGATAAAAAGTATATACCCTGATAAAGAAACAAAAACTGTTTTAATTTCTGGTTTCGCTGAAGAAGATATTCTGCAGGACATTGAGTCCGCTGAATTCGACGGTTTTTTGCATAAACCCATCACCCGATCATCCTTGTTCAATATTATCAATCACGTATTGGGCTATCAGGAAGCCAGAAAAATAGTGACTAACGAGCCAGAAATTGTTGAGATCGAAAACCTGAGCACTATTCGAGGAACACGAATCCTTTTGGTCGAGGACAACAAAATCAACCAGCAAATAGGATGCGAATTTTTACAACTTTCTGGAGCGATAGTTTCCGTAGCTGAAAACGGACAGGAAGCTCTTGATGCCCTAAAACTAAACGAGTTTGATGCCATCTTGATGGACATTCAGATGCCAGTTATGGATGGTTATCGTGCCACAAGAGAGATCCGTGCCCTACCCCAATACAAAAACCTTCCTATTTTAGCCATGACCGCTAATGCAAATACGGAAGACCGTGAAAAAGCTTTGGCTTGTGGAATGAATGAGCATATCCCTAAACCTGTTGATATGAAAAAACTGATAGCAACTCTGACTAAGTATGTTTCTGCAAAACCCGGTTTTATGCCCCCCCTAACTTCCAATGGAAA
Organism: Nitrospina sp.; assembly: GCA_018664975.1. Taxonomy (GTDB): domain Bacteria; phylum Nitrospinota; class Nitrospinia; order Nitrospinales; family VA-1; genus LS-NOB. The sequence goes on from JABIXH010000041.1 coordinate 3,535, forward strand.
AGCACCCGAATTACCACAGAAAATAGAAACCAAAAATTCCACAACACTTCCTCAAATTCCCGGTCTGGATATTGAAGAGGGTCTCATACGTTTAGGACATAATGAAAATTTGTATAAAAGTCTGCTTATTCAGTTTTCAAACCAAAAATCTGATATTTTAAAAAAAATAAATGCGGCAATTAAACAACAAGACTTAACAAACGCCACCTTTTTACTTCACAGCTTAAAAGGGGTGGCTGGAAATATAGCGGCCAAAGATCTCGTGGATAAGGCCACTCAAATAGAGAAGAAACTCAAGACCAATAACCTAGGTGTTGAATTTGATTCACTGTTGGATTCAGCAGAACAATCCATGGATCAGTTAATCACTGGCATTGCACGTCTTGAGCAAAATGAATCGGAAAATAATATTGCCGAGATATCCAAACCTCTTCCCAAGTATGAAGAACTGGTTCCATACATTAAAGAATTGAAAGGCCTTATATTGGACAACAATCTGAGAGCCCTGGATTGCATAACAACTATTGAAGAAACTTTTAAAGAAACACCCATCAAAGAATTTCTCAGGCCAGTGAAAGATCATTTAAATCAGTTTTGTTTTTCCAAAGCTTCCATAACACTCGCGGAGTTGGCAAATAAGTTGCAAACTTCTTTAGGGACAACCGAAAATGCCCGGCAATAGCCCACAACAGACTATTTTAATTGTCGATGACAACCCGGAAAATATTTTCTTCCTGGGCGAAATCCTCAAAACTGATTACAACGTTAAAGCCGCTACAAGCGGTAATGAGGCTTTGGGAATAATATGGAAAGATAATCCTCCTGATCTGATCCTAATGGATGTAGTGATGCCGGAAATGGACGGTTTTGAAGTTTGCCGACTCCTGAAAAGTCGAGCCTCTTCACAAAATATTCCAGTAATTTTTGTCACCGCTCTGGATGAAAGTCTGGATGAAGCCAAAGGTTTTGAAGTAGGGGGTGTGGACTATATCACCAAACCTTTTCAACCCTCAACGGTATTGGCACGCATCAAAACTCATTTAGCACTTTATGACCAGAACCGCGTTCTGGAAGAAAAAGTGGTCGCCCGCACTCAGTCGCTGGCCAGGAGTGCTCAGGCACTTAATGATACGCAGGATGTAACCATATATGCCCTGGCCACACTGGCAGAATACCGGGATAATGAAACCGGGGGCCACATCCTGAGAACGCAACGATATGTCAAGGCATTGGCCATGCACTTGATGAATAAAAAGAAGTTTAAAGCACTATTGAATCCAGAAACTATAGAGCTTCTGTACAAATCAGCCCCCATGCATGATATCGGCAAAGTAGGAGTACCGGACCATATTCTGCTCAAACCCGGAAAACTGACTCACGATGAGTTTGTAATAATGAAAAAGCACACCACTTACGGACTAGAGGTCATTATAAAGTCGGAACAAACACTCGGGGTGGACCCTAAAACCTCTTTTTTGCGATTTGCCCGGGAGATCGCTTACACCCACCAGGAAAAATGGGACGGCTCCGGATATCCTGAAGGGATGAAAGGGGAGCAAATACCTTTATCAGGAAGAATCATGGCAATCGCCGATGTATACGATGCCCTCATTAGCAAGCGGGTCTACAAACCGTCTATCACCTATAATAGTACGGTTAGAATCATTGAACATGGCAGAGGAAGCCATTTTGATCCAGACCTGGTCGATTCCTTCCTGGAAATTAAAGACCAGTTCAGAGGAATTGCCCTGAGTCTCGTTGAGGACGAAGAAGAGCGAGTTGCTCTTGAGTCTGAGGAACCTGCTTCTGCCCCCAACACCAGCCAGTCAGCACCGATAAAATAATTTTTCCAGGATGATTTTCTAGCTGGGCCTTCCATAAAGCATTGATATTTCGCACAATAAAAATAATTATTTTTCTAAAGTCCCTCAACTTCCTGCCGATAAGACTTATAAGGATAATTCTATATTGAAAGGAATCACATTATGACACCCGTCAGCTCAGGCTCAGCTCAAGGAGTGAGCGCTCAATATCAAACCGCGGCCTTGAAAACAGCAAATAATGTCCAAAAGCAGGAAGGTGAAGCGGCTGTTTCTCTCATTCAATCCGCTGTGAAATCCACAGCACAAACTGTTTCGGCAGGAAAAGGTAGCAGTATAGACGTCACTGCATAACCCGGCCATGCCCGGAACGGGCAGGAGGGGTATAAAATGACTGCTAGTTTTGATCAGCAGTTCGCCGAAGTTTCTGCACTATTTCATCCCGTTTGTCATCAGGCAAACGGGATTTTTTGTGTTCCGCTATAGAGGGGATCAATTCTTTCAACCTGACTACAGGGTCCCCAAACTCTCCCTTTAATGTCGCCCTGGTAAACACCACTAATGGGATAAACCAGACCTCTCCTATCATTTTTTCCAAGGCGTTTACATGCTTGCGGTTTTCCCATAACGGGTTATATAGAATGTCCCTTTGTCTTCCCGATTTGATTTGCCATTCCCGGTCCCCTTCCCTGCCAAACACTTTTCCCGCTTCGGTTTTGACGGTAAGGACAAATACTCCATAAGGGGACACCACCACGTGGCTCACATCATTCATTCCCAATTCAGCGGAAACCACGACATCCGAAAGAACGGTATACTCTGATCCCAATCGATCCAGCTCATCTTTGACAACTTTTGGGTCTGCCGCAAGCTTATGCCTGCTTTGCCGGATAAACATCACAACAGCGGTCACGCACACAATCAAGAAGACAAGAATCTTAAATCCGTCTGTGGCAAAAAAAGAATTCATCAATCCAGGTTTTTAAATGTTGAAGGGATTGTGAGGCTCAAAGTTATCGGGTGTTTTTTTTTCTTCCCGTTCCTTTTCGACGAGTGGGGTTTGCAGTTTCATTTTTGAGGCGTCTGGAAAAAATTTAGGAGATATCTTTCCACCCTCTATTTTACTCCGTTCTTCGCGAAACCGTTTCAAATGGGTGAGGGTCACGGCTCCTCGTTCGGGAATATTGCTAATTACAGATTCTGCAGACTTGCGGCCGAAGACAGTAATATCTAGCAACGAATTTCCCATAAGACGGTTTTTTCCGTGCAAGCCTCCGGTCACCTCCCCACAAGCCCAGAGTCCGGCAACATCCGTCCTGCATTCCGAATCCACACGAATGCCCCCGTTCTGGTAGTGCAAAGTGGGGTAGATCAGAATAGGCTGACTCGCTGGATCTATATTGTAACGTTCAAAGCGGTGGATCAATCCTGGAAACTGATTGGCAAGTGTCCCCGCTCCCTTTTTCAAGTCAACCATTGGCGTATCGAGCCATACCCCTGTCTTGCCATGCGGCGTTTTGATCCCCCTCCCCTCTGCGATTTCCTTGATGATAGCTCCCGCCAGCACATCACGGTATGCCATCTCATCAATAAAGTGCACGCCTTCGGCATTGACCACCTGGGCCCCAATTGAGCGAATCGCCTCGGTCACCAACTGTCCGGCGAGGGCTTCCGGATAACAGGCTCCCGAAGGGTGATACTGGTAACTATCGAGATGAATGAGTCGACACCCTTGACGATAAGCAAGCACAAGGCCATCACCGGTCGCGCCTACATGGTTGCTGGTGGGAAATCCCTGCAAGCGAATCTGTCCGCTCCCACCCGTTGCCAAAATTACAGCCCGCGCTGAAACACAAACTTTGCTTCCTGTATTGCGGTCAAAAAGGATGGCACCGGTAACTCGGCCTTTACCATCATCGACCAGTTCCATAGCCACATGCTCTTCTAATAATTGGGTGGCCGTCAAACGTACCGCATCTTTTAACACACGCATGATTTCCAGCCCGGTATAATCCCGGCAAGCCAAAACGCGCGGTACCGAAGTCCCGCCGCCGCCCCGCA
>JABIXH010000289.1 GCA_018664975.1 Nitrospina sp.
GCTGGATTGTCGATGACGCCTTAAAATATATGCAGAGAGAGCATCGGCGCGGGAAAAAATACGATGCCATCATAATGGACCCTCCTTCTTTCGGTAGAGGACCCAAAGGGGAGGTCTGGAACATCGAAAATAAGCTATCCGAATTCATGGAGGCCTGCCAGAATATCCTCAGTGATTCTCCGGCATTTCTGCTCTTCACCACCCATTCGCCCGGATTTTCCGCCCTGACTCTCGAAAATATGATGCGGACCTACCTCCCTTCCCATAAGCAAGGGGATTTTGAGACCGGGGAGATGTTCATCCCCGATTTATCATCCGGACTCAACCTGCCCAACGGTTTTTTCGCCCGCTGGCTCTCTAGCGAGAGTAGCAAATAACCGTTGCGTTTTTTGAACGGACAAAGAGTTTTCTCGGCTTGATGGGAGCCTTGACAATGACGGTTTATGCTAGCTCTAGCCTAAGGTATAATGTCCTGTATATTTTTTTCCTTGAACCAGAAATATTTAAAATGGCCTTTTACCAATATTTGAAAGAACATGCGGAAAAGAACCCGACTCATCCGGCGATTATTGAGGGCGAATCCTGCCTGAGTTATGGCGACTTCGTTACCCAGATTGAACGTTTCGCCAATGCTTTGTCCCAATTCAATCTCAACGACAAAAGTAAAATCGGCTTACTGTGCCTGAACCAGAAAGAATACCTCATTGCTTTTTTTGCCGCGCTACTTAAAGGCGTTCCCGTTGTTCCTTTCAATTTCATGTTGAAGCCTGAAGACCTGGTATATATCACCCAAGATGCAGGAATCGACACTCTTGTGGTCGATTCGGCATTCGTCAAACCCGAGGTCGCGCCTTTTTTTAAATTCTTTCCCAACAAAATTCTTACGGGTCCGGCAGACCCGGAACTGGTTGGCGAAGGAACTCTAAGCTGGGACGAGTTTCTAGCATCAGGCACACCCGGCCGCTCAGTAACGAAACATGAAAGAGGCGAAATCCTCCCCGATGTCATCCTTTACACTTCTGGAACCACTGCCAAACCCAAAGGAGTCATGCTGGAGGAAAGCCAGTTCAATGAAAACTGCACCGGATTTCTGGAGCATTTGCATTTTACCCCTGAGGATAAAGTGATCGTTGCCCTGCCCCTGTTTCATTCGTTCGGAAATATCATGGCCCTGGTATTACTGCGCTCGGGAGCTACCCTCATTTTACTCAAGCAGTTTCAGCCTAAATCCATTTTGGATTCCATCGCCCAGCATAAAGCCACCATACTGCCGCTGGTGCCCACTATTTATTCGTTTCTGGTGCAGTTGTACGCCCGAGGCGGGTACGATGTTTCTTCCCTGCGCTATTGCATCTCCGGCGGGGCATCCCTGCCCGAAGCCTTGCTGAAAAGAGTTGAAGAAGGATTAGGGGTCACGGTCATTGAAGGCTATGGACTGACTGAAACTTCACCCGTGATCGCTGTCAACACGATGAAAGACGGCAGTGTCCCCGGCTCTGTGGGTCCCGTCCTGCCAAATATCGAATTGGAAATTGTGGATGATTCCGGTAAATCTCTCAAACAGGGAGAGGTGGGAGAGATTCGAGTCCGGGGCAAAACAGTGATGAAAGGTTACTGGAACAAGGTGGATGAAACCGCAGAAACGATTTCAGCCGAAGGCTGGCTGAGAACCGGAGATCTCGGTCATTTGGATGAAAACGGCAGGTTGTATATTTCCGCCGGCAGGATAAAAGACCTCATCATTCGCGCGGGAGAAAATGTGTCGCCGTTGGCGATTGAAAATGCCCTGATGAACCACCCCGCCATTGTCGAAGTGGCGGCGGTAGGCATTCCCGATGAGCGAGTGGGAGAAAAAGTGAAAGTGTTTGCAGTTGTTCGTGAAGGGAGCCAGGCCAACGAGCAAGAACTGAAAGAACTGTGCCGGAAAAAATTACCCGCCTTCATGATCCCCGACGCGTTTCAATTTATGGAGTCCCTGCCAAAAACCGCAACGGGTAAAATCCTAAAATCCGAACTCCGGGCAACGCCCGGTGGTAACCAGCAATAGATTAGCTTGGCTCAAAGAGCGTTTAAATCCAACCCTCTCAATCCCCCCTAGGGGGAAGATTATTAAAGTATTGCGCTTGAGTGCTCAGCCCGCTTTATGGGCAATGCATTGCTGGCCCCGCGCCTAGCCGGCGCAACGGAATCCGGTGCCTTCCAGACGATAATCGGTTTCAAATCCTTTTCGCCAGGCAGACCTTTGACTGTTTGCATCGGACCGCCAAGCACCCCCTCTATAGATTTTTTGGGTTCCGCCACCCTTTCGTTTGGAAGGGTTGGTACGTATAGGTCCCTGAGGATTGTCTTTAGGGCTGTTTCGGTAATACCTGATTTCAAACCAGTCCGACACCCATTCATTGACATTGCCTGCCATATCATGGAGTCCAAATGGATTTGCCGGAAAAGAACCGACCGGAGCCGTATTAGGAAATCCATCAGATAAATTTTTATTTCGAATGTTCAAGATACAGGCACTGTCGCAAAAATTGGCTTTAGAGGCATCAAAATTATTGCCCCAATAATATTCTGTATTAGTCCCACCGCGTGCGGCAAATTCCCACTCAGCTTCTGTTGGAAGACGTTTATCAGATTTTTTGCAGTAATCATCGGCTTCGTCCCAGGTAACCATTTCGGCAGGCCGGTCTGCTCCTTTAAACATGGAAGGGTTGTGCCCCATCGTTGCCTGAAAAGCACTTTGGGTTACTTCGAACTTATCTATTTTGAAAGGCTTCAAGCAAACTTCATGAACCGGTCTTTCTGACAGGGCGGCTTTTTCGCTACCCATTTTGAAACATCCCCCTTGGAGTTCCACCATTTCTACCGGGCCTTTTGTTCCTGCCAGGCTGATCAATTTATTTTCAACTTTAGCGTGCAGTTCCTGCACATAGGCATGAACCCTGCTTGGCACCTTCTCGTATTTAATTTTGGCAGATCGGTGCGGGATGAGGAGCATATTCCCGGTTTTTAGATTGAAGAGACGATAATGGGGAATCGGTTTTGCGGCTTCTCCATCCACATAATTTCTCATATTATTACTACCGCTGTCAGGAGTGACGACTCTTTCATCAACTATTTCTGCCTCGAACGGTTCGGGGTCTCCCTCAATCTTAACCATAACCGTATTACGTTTGATCACTTCCCTGGCCAAAACACCATCCACCAATTCTTTGGTTTCTTTGTATTTTCCCAGCTTAAATTTGACTTCAGCCAGAGAACGCATGACCCGCCAATTTCCCGGATCCATTTCAAGGGCCTTGGCGTAATGTTTTTCGGCTTCCTCGATTTTACCCAGGACCAACTTTGCATCTCCCTCCAGTGTTTCATCGACTACGCTCGTAAAACCCAAACCGGGTAGTAAAAAAGTGCTAAATAAAAAAAGAAAAAATGTATTCCTAAAAAACAACATTGAACAACCCATCATCCAGCTCCTGTCAGGGGAAAATTATATTGAAGTATTTAGATATTATACCAGTGGAGAGGTTCCATACCAAACCAGGATTATTGAAATATTCTATTTGGAGGAATTTTTCTTCTTGGGGGGAGATTTTTTATTGCTTTCCGGCTTTACATCCTGAGCTTTGGCGTCCTGCTCTGATTTTTGTTTTTTAAGCTCTCCCCAACCCGAGTCCGCTTTTTTCTTTTTATTATGCTGGTCTCTTCTGGGGAAATAATCAATTTCATCAATCATAATTATTTAGACCTATTAAGGATCATGGATTTTATTTGATCAACCCCAGGCCCCTGCATACCCAACGCCAGAGCCCGGTCCAAATGATATCGGCTTTTTTCGGAACGATTAAGAGAATGATACGTCATAGCAAGATTAATATGACCCGGCCCATAATTGGGATTAATTTGAACGGCATAATTGAGCCATTGTACCGCCTCTTCACGTTTATCCTGCATCGCCAGAACCTGACCGAGAGAATCGTAGGCTTGCAGATTCAGCGGCCATGCGCGAATTGCGGAACGCAACATTTCTTCCGCTTCTTCGGTTTTATTCAGCCTCCTCAAATTATTTCCCAATAAAGTCAGGGTTGGACTGTGACCTGGATTATAATCCAAAGCCTTGCGGAAAAACCGATTGGCTTCATCAATTCTACCCTGAGCCTGCCAAGTCTGTCCAATCATCAAATAAGGTTTCCAGGCCTGAGGCTCCATTTCCGAAGCCAGAATATAATCAGCCTGAGCTTCCCCAATTTTTCCGTTCCTTATATGCGTCTCACCACTTTTAACCGCTTCCTGGTATTTCATGCGAGAACTAATTTCGGACTGCGTTTTGGTGGGTGCGGAAACTAAAACAATAACCACTAGCAGTGCACTAATTACCGCGCTCTTAGCGAGCATAAATTTTGGAGTAAAAACTTTTGCCTTGAACGAAGAAGCCCCCTCTAACCATTTTATATAAAACCATACCCCCGCCAGCCCCATCAATTGGAAAATCGGGAACACAAATAGAAACAATCCATCCAGATAGCTCCAGATTTGCGGAGAAGAAAAAGAAAATATATTAAAAAAATTAGTCGACCGTAACAACAGGTCAGGGCGATTGGATATAAGCTCTACCGTAGACCCTATAGCTTTTAATGTAAACTCTGGGTGGTTATAAGGCAAAGTAACCTTATATTGAATTAACATAAAATATTGCAACAACACAGCTGACAGGCACCCAACGATGGTAATTCTAGCCCCCCAGCGGCGGACCGCCGAGGGTTGGGATTCCGCTCCTGAAATACAGCGCAAAAAATTGCACAATCCCAATGCAAAAACGGGAAGCGCCGAAATAAAATGCCGGTGCCCATAAGAAGCTGAATCTTCCGGGTATAAAACCAAAACGGTAAAAATTGCCACAAGATAAGCCAGTAAGCCTGGGCGAACTTCCCGAAGCCAATTATTTTTAAAAAATAATCCAACCAGGCCTGCCACAGCCAGGGGCATGGAAAATACTAAACCCCATTTTCCATCCATAAAAAGGCCCCACATCTTTCCAAGTAAAGGAATTAACGAGATACTTGTTAAACCTTCGCCAGCATATTTCATATGCCGCGGTGGAAAAGGCACACCGTTTAACTGGTACCAGGCAATTATTTGGGGGAGCATCACCAGAATAAATCCGGCCAACATGGCCCCACCCAACACTCCCAGATTTTTAACCGCTTCTGAAATATTGGATTTCAAATCCGAACGAAAACTCCATAACAGGTCCACAGCAAACAAGGCAATAAATGCAATATTGATCACTCTTGTCATGCATAGAAATCCAAGCAACGCCCCCAATAAGGCATAGCGTACCGGGTCCTTAGATGAACGAAAATGGACCCAGGCAAATATTAAAACAGCAGAAAGGAAAAATTCGGCGGTATGAGCCATACGCTGTCGGATGAACGAAAAATATATTAATGGCGAAGCAAGCCAAGTGCAGAGGGAAACCAGCAAGGCGAATCGCTTACCCATGAAAGAGTGCAGGGTTTTATAAACCAGAATCAGGCCCGCAAACAAAAAGGAAACAGAAGCTACCGCAGTAGACAGGTAATAGGGTGCTGAATAGCCATCTATCGAAACGGGATAACCCAAACCTTGATAAGAGAGGGCTAATAAATGTCCAATGATAAAAAACGGAAGGAATAGAAGTGCCTGCCCCATTTGCCAGTTATTGAAAATATAACCGGTCGGCATTATTTTTTCTGAATGGGCATATCGAAGCTCATTGAAAAAATCCAGGTCACCATCGAAAAACACAGAACGTAGGAATGCGTAATAACCGGTATCATCCCCCGCATCAATAGTTGTTACCGAGTAATATCCCTGATGGGCATCAGGAGGAATCCAGTTATTAAATATGCCTAAGGGAGTAAGCAGGAGAAAAGCAAAAAATAAAGTCCCGCCAAGAACGAGACCGCATCGCTGGGTCATATCATGTTTCCGTTTCTCCAAGAAGGAGTCGGTGGAATGAGGGAGAACCGAGGGTTATTTGCTGGCAACGGGTTGCGTTTCCAGCACCAAGCCCTTTTCAACCAGTTTTTTATGAGCATCCTCGACACGGGAAACAGCATGCTGGGTATCGCTCCAGGCAATCAGATCTTCCAGACCTTGCCTTAGTGACAGTTCGGGTTCAAAACCCAAGGCCTTGATTTTGGAAATGTCGGCAAAACAATCGCGAATATCACCATTGCGGAATTTATAAATCACATCTGGACGAAATGATTTACCGTAAAGTTCAATGATGGTATTTGCCAAATCCAGAATAGAGGAAGGCTTCCCGGTACCAATATTAAAAATATCATAATTCGCATCAGGGTGGTCCAGCAAAAGAAGTTTTCCTTGTACCAGATCCTTGACATGGATAAAATCACGCCTCTGATGACCGTCTTCATAGATCAGGGGCGGAGAATCGTTTTTAACCGCCGAGCAAAAAATCGCTCCGGCTCCTGTATAAGGATTGTTCAACGACTGGCGCGGCCCATAACAATTGAAATATCGACAAGCCACAGTTGGAATTTTGTGAGCTTTTCCTATTATCAGTGAATACACTTCCTGATCTTTTTTGCTTTGTGCATAGACAGAGGTGCAATCCAGTTCCTTATCCTCATCTGTGGGAACAGGAATTACCGGCACAGCACACTCAGGGCATAACATTTCCCATTGTCCCTCAATGAGTTGATTTTCCGGCCTGGGCTTAGGTGAAATTCTGCCGTGTTCAGCGCAACGGTAGTAACCTTCTCCATAAAGGCTCATGGAACTGGCAACGAGAACTTTTTCGACTGTGTGTTTTTCGTTTACCAGAATGTCCCACAACACTCCCGTACCCTGAACATTTGTGGAAATGTACTGATCGATGGAATACATCGACTGACCAACGCCAACCTCCGCGGCATCGTGAATGACAAGTTCCA
>JABIXH010000319.1 GCA_018664975.1 Nitrospina sp.
GGACCGCTTATATCACTTTAACCACGATCGGATACGGGGATGTGTCAGCGGCAACCCCGCAAGGACGGTGGGTCACGGTATTGACCTCGATGCTGGGTATCGGCTGCTTCGGGATTTTGACCGGGGTTATTCTGGAACGGGCCATGCAAAGGAGAATTAAAAAAATGAAAGGCGAAGGCAAATATTCAGGTAGCGGACACTTGATCATTGTTAATGTTCCTTCCTATGCAGAAACTACGGAACTGATGAAAGAACTGGACCACAGCCCTGATTTTAAGGATATCCCCCGTGTACTCGTAGCCACACAATTACCCAACCAGGACAAAGAAATCCCGCATTTTTTATCGCAAAAAATAGACGCATTTATAATGGGCCTGCCATCCGCTTTGGAAACTTTGGAACGGGCCAGCGCGAACCAAGCCAAAGCATGTGTTCTTACTTCTTCCGCATCCGACCCTGCAATGGATGACACCAATACTCTGACAGCAGGTCTCATTGAAAAAAACTGGCCAGAAGTCACAACGGTCATGACCTGCAGTCGTGCAGAAACTCTGGGTAATCTCAGCACTTTTGGTATTGACGGCGGCATCAGCACCACCGACTTGCAAATGGGACTTTTAGTTCAGGAATTGGAAGACCCCGGCTTATATCAAGTTTACAGTGAACTGTCATCCAACGCTGGGGGTAATCAGATTTATATCAGCCATTCGACCGTAGGTTCCTGGGAGGGGAATGACCGGGAGTTCAGCTTTGGAAGTTTAAAGATTGCGATCATTCAGCTTGATCTCCCTGTAGAGATTTTGGGTATCCAAAGGGAAGCAGGCGAAAAGCCAATCCTCAATCCGAAAAACAATTTGATTCTAACGCCTACCGACCATATCGTTTATATGTCCAGGAAGCGTTTTGACTGGATGAAAAACAACGGTCAAATTCTGCAACAAATCAACAAGGTGTCTTGATCAACCCTTATAATAGAGGGTGGATACAAGTCTGAAGTGCAACAGTTAAAAAAATTTTCCTTGAAAAGAGTACCCCTCTGTCGCACAGAGTTTAAGGAAGAAAATAACGCCGCTGGGAGGGTCCTGCTTCTACATAATCAGTGGGTCTGTAATACATTCCACTATGTTAAGTTTATGATAGAAATTTCCTACCTATGCAGATTTCAGGGAATTGGCGGAACTACCAGAACACCAAGAAAGCCTTTAGAATAAGGGTGATATGGAAAGCCGACCTGGAATCAAAGTTTTATAAAAATACCCAAAATCAGATTTGGGATCAGGAGGTTTGAATCCGTCACTCAATGAGTGCTCGCCTCGACCACTACTCTCCGTAGCGGAAACGTGAAGGACTTAGGACATTTTTCTTAAGTCTTTTTTTTTGTGAGGAGGTAACTGGGAAAGTTATTTCGCTTGGAAAATAATATACTCTTCTGGGGTTACTTCGCCTATCGCAAACGGAAGCGGCCCAGCCTGAGAGGAATAAAAGCCGGCTCTTCCTAATCGCATTACAGATAACCCGCGCAAAATTTGCTCCTGGAATTTTTCAATCGGAATAAACCGGTCTCCCTGCGGCCACCTTGCCTGGTTATTTTGCGGCCAAACTGTATTAGATTGGTTACGTGGAATAATCATTATATCGCCCTCTGAATGTTCCGTCCGAAAATCAACCGCTTCGTAACCCAATTCTTCCATATAATATTGAAACCCCCAATGTCCTTGAAACTTTACCGGGTATTGATAGTTTTTGAGTTTGGCGTAGATAGTGTTTGCTGCCGACCGCTGGCTATTCGCCAATGATACATCCGCCCAAGTGACAAGAATGGAAATTAGAACCGCAGGAAGCAAGGGCCATATGGCGTTTCGAGGTATAGCAGTGTTTGATTCTTCATTGGAATAATTAATGCGACGAATTACAAGTATCGCGGCAACAGGAAGCATAGGAAAAATATTACGGGCACTTGTCGTCCAGTTAATATAACTCGAAAATATAAAAGCTCCCATAATCCAGAGAAAAAGCAGTATGGATGTGGCATCTCTGTTTTTCATTAAGTCCGTTGCCGATAGAATAAGAATATGCATTCCTGCAGATATGAACAGGGTTAACTGAAAAATCAGGCCCCAACGCATTCCTGATTTAAAACCTGAAGACTCTAATTCATCATATAACTGGACGCCACCAATAGTATTTACTGAGAGAAGGACTGAAAAGGATAAAATTAATAATACAGCACTCATGATTAAAAGAGTGCGGCGCGACCATAGAATGGGAGCAAAAAAAGTTATCCCTAATAAACAACCTCCGGTAAAAGAAAGTCCCGTCAAAGTTTTATCCAGGAATTGTTCAGGTCTTACCCAACTACCTGCCGCGTATGCGGCGGCATCTGAAATCAAACTTTGATCGTAAAGACTGTAAGTCAACCACTCGTAACCAACGATGAACAATTCCGGTATAAACAAAATACATAACCTATAATCAAACTTCTTCTCAACAAGGGTAAATACAAGTAGAAGCGGAATCAATGTTGCGCCAAAATATTTTGTTAATGTTGAAAGTGCAATAAAAATTGCGGAAAGGAAAAGGTGCGGAAAACTTTCCTTCTTCAGTCCTTCCAGCCATAGAAATATAGCCCAGACATAAAAGGCAAGCATGGTTGTATCGGACATCACAGATGCGCTGGATACGAGAAAGACCGGACTGAACACAGTAAGAATAGCCGCAAGATGAGGCAAGGAACAAATAGACCGGGCCAAAAAATAGGTCCCCAAACTTAAGCCTAAAGCTGGAATCAGAAAAAAGAAATGAATGACCGGTTCGCTCCACCCAAATATTCCTGTAATAAGTGCAATGTAATAAGAAACGAAGGGAGGGTTTTTATTGACGGAAAACATATCCATTTCAAACCCATACCAATTAACCTTAAACCCGTAAAAGTCCAGCGGATTGTATTGTATTTGTCTGGCCGCCCACACAAAAAGAGGTTCATCCATATTGAAGGCTTTTGTGATAAATGGCAGTAGCGATACAATGGTTAGGGTTGCCACTATGAACACGGGCGACTTAATAAGGCTATGCTTTATTGGCGAATCAATCATTTCTCTAAAATAGAAAAGGTGGTTTTTCAGCCTTTACCTGGCTGATTTAGAATTAGAAGTTAACTTGATGATGATCAAGCCAATGATAAAGTCATACCACCAGAATTATAGCAAATCCGTATACCGCCCCCTTTAAACTTTCATCTATATTCCTTATAATAAATAGCACTCATTAATAAATACTTTGCTGTAAGCAAGCTTTTTAGTAACGTAAATTTTATGGTTGATGAAACTTCATATTTGAAGGAATTTCTGGAAGAAATTTCCGAAACTCTTTCTCAATTGGACCGGCAGTTCGTGGTTCTGGAGCAAAATCCTTCTGACAAGAACTGCCTTGCAGAAATTTTTCGCGATCTCCACACCATCAAGGGAAGTTGTGGTCTACTTGGCCTCAACAAACTAGAATCGATCACTCATTCCGGCGAAAATCTATTGGGCCGCCTGAGGGATGGAAACCTGGAATTAAAGCCGGATATGGTCAACACCCTGTTAGAAATGATGGATGCAGTATGGAAAACGATAGCCAGCCTTAAAAAAGACAATCACGAAGGTCATGCCGACTATTCTGCTCTAATTGAAACTCTGGCCCAGTTGGAAAAAGGTGACTCCCCTCAAAATGATCTGCCCACCGATACACCAATTCTGGATGATTCCAGCTCACCTCCAGTCGATGCTTCCCTCATTGCAGAATTCCTTGAAGAGGCAAATGAAATTCTAGGTATTCTGGCCGGACAGATCGTGGAGTTGGAAAATAAACCAGAAAGCCAGGATCTCATATCCAGCCTGCTTCGTTCCTTTCACACTTTGAAAGGAAGTTCAGGTTATATGGGATTTAAGAAGCTCGAAGCCCTCACCCATTCCATGGAAAATCTGCTGATCAATTTAAAAGAGGGAAAAGCCGCCGCAGAAACATCATTTTTTGACTGCCTATTTAAAATGATGGATACGTTACAAAAAATACTTGCTCATTTGAAAACTAGTGGAAAGGAAGGGAATATACCCGTTGATGCATTAGTCGCAGAAATGGTTCGTTTACAGAGAAAAATAAATGTTGCCCCACCCACTGCTATCACCTCGACTACGGGCGAAGACCCGACCAAAGTAGGCAATATCAAGCCAGTCCAGGACGCTAAAGAAGATAGATCAGAAGGAACAAATATTCGTGTCGATGTTAAACTTTTAGATTCTTTAATGGATCTTGTAGGAGAAATCGTTCTTGCCCGCAACCAGTTTTCCCGCATTATTCAGAACAATAACGATTCAACGATTCAAGGAGCTTCGGCAAGTCTCAATCGGGTTACCTCCGAACTTCAGGAAATGGTGATGAAAGCACGAATGCAACCCATTAAGAACGTCTGGGGCAAACTTCCTCGAATGGTTCGTGACCTTTCCCTAAGCTGTGGAAATAAAGCCCGTCTGGAAATGGTCGGACAAGATTCGGACCTGGATAAATCTCTGATAACTGCTATTCAGGATCCTCTGATGAATATTATCCGAAACGCCATCATACATGGTATTGAACCCGTTGAAGAACGTCGAAACCTGGGGAAAGAAGAAGAAGGAACCATAAGGCTCCAAGCCTATAATCAGGGTGGGCAGATACATATCGATATTCAGGATGATGGTCGTGGTGTTGATTTTCAGGCTGTAAAAAATCTAGCTTTAGATGAAAAACGTATCACCCCTGAGCAGTCAGAAAATTTGAGCGATAAAGACTGCGGAAAACTTCTGTTCATGAGAGGATTTGCCTTAACTCAACATAGCTTGATGAAACCGACAAAGGGGCAAGGCCTGACCCAAACCCGTGAATTGATTGAAATAATTGGCGGCGCACTGGATATAGAAGCTCAGGAAGGACAGGGCACAACTCTAAAAATAAAAATTCCCCTAACCCTTTCTATTATCCCAGCATTAATCGTTTCCAGCGGCTCAAACCGTTTTGCGATTCCACAGATAAATATTAAAGAATTAATACACCTCGATGAAGAGAAGGGCCTTCAGCATGCTGAGGAAATAGCGGGCACTATGTTCTATCGGTTGCGGGGGAATTTATTACCACTAATTCAACTCAACCAGATTCTTAAACATGATCCCCTGAAAAACTCCGCTGAATTGAATATGGTGGTGCTCCAGACAGATGACACTCAGTTTGGTTTGATAGTAGACAAAATTCATAATACTCAAGAGATCGTTGTCAAAACCCTGGAGAAACAGTTAAAAAGTATCAAGATATTTAACGGAGCCACCATTATGGGTGATGGAGAAATCATTCTCATTCTGGAAGTAATGGGACTGGCTCAAAATGCCCGAATTCTTTCGGGCAAAGTTTCTCAGGAAAAACTGATAGAGTCTGCTTCCTCTTCACTTAAAAAAGATGAAGAGACTCAGGCCATGGTGATTGTTAGTCTGGGGAATAACCGAAAAATGGCCATCAGGCTTGCAGATGTTGTTCGCCTGGAAGACGTAAAATGTTCTGATCTCGAAGTCTCCGGTAAAGAGTTTGTCGTTCAGTATCGTGATGAAATTATGCCTCTGATCGATATTCCAAAATTGATTCACTCAACAGAGCGACTTGAGAAAACTGGCGATAAACTTGATGTCGTTGTCCACATTCACGAGGGTAAAAGTCTGGGCCTGATTGTAGAAAAGGTTTTGGATATTGTTCAGGGAAAAATAAACAGTGATCGTGCCTTTGAAGACTCAAACATACTTGGAACAATTATAACCAACAACTCAGTGGTTGATACCTTGAATGTAAATAAAATTGTACGAGAATTTTCAAAAACATCCTGACAAATTATTTATTTTGATCGTATACTTAAAAAATTATCTGAAGAATATTTTGTTTGGTAAAATTTCTCAAAGGGTTTCTCAAGTCTGCTTAAATGAACAATCAGGAGTGATTTTATATGGCATTAATACTAGTTGTTGAGGATTCTTCTTTCCAAAGAAAAATTATTATTAAAATTCTTGAGAAAGCAGGGAACAAGACACTTTTTGCAGAAAACGGAATAAAAGGGATGGAGGTTTTAGAAACCCATCAACCGGATTGCATTTTTTGCGACCTCCTCATGCCGGAAATGGATGGTTTCGGGTTTATCGAGGCATTGAATGAGAAGAAAATTTCAATTCCTCTTATATATCTCACTTCAGACATCCAAGACACCGTGAAACAAAGATGCTTAGCCCTGGGGGCAAAAGGTTTTCTCAATAAACCTGCGCAGGAAACCCAAATTTTGGGAATTCTGAAATCGGTTCTGGGCTGAGGAGCACCTGGTAAATGAAGATTACTGAAGAACAACTGGATACTATTAAAGAACTTTTCAACATAGGGGTAGGAAGGGCCGCCAATACCTTAAGCACTATGCTGAACAGTTTTATCCAGTTGGAAATCCCTACAGTGGAAATATATACAAATCCTGATTATTCCGAATTAAAAAAACGTTTAAATTTAGACCAAGTATCCACGATCATGATGGATTATGAGAGTACTTTTTCCGGTTCCGTTTTTTTAATGATTCCTCCGGAGAGTGCCACTAATCTGGTTTCCGCTCTGGTTAATGAAGAGCCCGGCCCCATCAGTCTTGACCCCGTCAGAGCGGGGACTTTGTGTGAAGTTGGAAATATGATCATTAACAGCCTCATGGGTTCTTTTTCAAATGTCCTGCAAGAAACGGTGAACTATTCCCTGCCTGAATACAAAGAAAGTACGTTTGAAAATATTCTCCTGGAAAAATCCGAACAAAAGGAGACCTCAATCTGCATTGCCAATACAACCATGAAAATTCAAGAACTGGAGATTCGCGGCAATCTCATCATTGTTTTTAAAGTGGGGCATTTGGAAAAATTACTGGCCTCAATCGATGCTATTTAATAATGAGCCAAAACACCGTTCAACATCCCAGTTTCCTTCTTCTTAATCATATTCCGGAAGGTATTTTTATCATCAAACAGGATGGTTGCGTCCTGGTTTGGAACCGTTGCCTTGAAAACTGGTCGGGAATTAAAGGCAAAAAAATCATCGGAGAAAAAATCACCCAATTTTTCCCCCATTTTGGAGAACCCCCCTACCCAGACCGTTTGGAAAACATCTTCCAAAACGGACCCCCTGTTATCTTCTCGTCCCAGCTTCATAAGCATGTAATTCCCTGCCCATTGCAGGACGGGTCCCTGAGAATTTTGCATACCATCGTCACATCTTATAAAGCTCCTGAGGAAGTAACACCCTATGCCCTGTTTACTATTCAGGATGTTACCAATCAAACCTTCCAAATTAGAGAATACAATTCGCTCCATAAGAAATTAAAAGAGGAAATTCAGCAACGCAAAGAAGCGGAAAATAAAATATTGAAGGCAAAGCAAGAAGCCGAAAAAGCAAACCGAGCCAAATCCACCTTCCTGTCACAAATGAGCCATGAATTTCGTACCCCCTTAAACTCAATTCTGGGGTTCACTCAGTTACTGCAAAGGGATTTTAAAAGTCCCTTAAACTCGCAACAGAGCAAAAATCTTGAAAGAGTAGCCGCGGCGGGAAAGCACCTATTAGGATTGATCAACGAAGTGCTTGACCTTGCTACCATTGAAGCGGGAAAAACTAATTTCACCCCTGAACCGGTTCATATCCAAGCAGTCCTGCAAGAGGTTGTCTCCTTAAGTCAGCCTTCAACAAAAACAAATAAAATTTTTCTGAACATTGAGGGAACGCAACAATCAGATATTTTTATTGAAGCAGATTATCTCCGAATCCGGCAGGTTTTTTTTAATCTAATATCAAATGCGATCAAATTCAATAAACCTCAAGGTTCTGTTTATGTTCGTTTCGCTAACACAGGAAATGGAAAAATCAGGATCTATGTGGAAGATACCGGAGTGGGAATTTCCGAAGAAGATTTGCCTCGGCTGTCCAACCCCTTTGAACGATTCGGAACTGGAAGCACATTCGTTGAAGGTACCGGGATTGGTCTGACTATATGTCGAAACTTAGTTGAGTCTATGGGGGGACAAATAAAGGTCGTCAGCGCTTTAGGCAAAGGCAGCACATTTACCCTGGAGTTTCCCGTTCTCAATAATCAGCGAGGTGAGGTCCCTGCCAAGGGTTTATCCGTTGCACCTGGGAAAGAATTGAGCTTAAAGGAAAAAAGGATTCTATATATAGAAGATATCGATACCAATATTGAATTGGTGCGACAAATATTATTAGACCGCCCTAATTATCAACTTATTCACTCTTTGAGTGCGAGCCGAGGAATTGAAATAGCCCTTAACGAAACGCCGGACCTGATTTTGATGGATATCAATATGCCAGAAATGGATGGCCTGACGGCTTTTAATAAACTGGCGGAAAAACCTGAAACAAAATCCATTCCTGTCATCGCTGTATCTGCTGATGCTATGGGCACCGACATTGAGAAAGCTTTGAATATAGGGTTTCGCTCTTACATCACCAAGCCCATTAATGTAGATAAATTCCTTGAAACCATTGATAGCCTTCTGGCATAGCTCGAAAGTTTATTACTCCCCTAACTTATTTTCTTGCTTCATATGTGAGGAAAACCCATTTCTCCCGAAGGGCATCAATCGGAAGGTTTCCTTTTCATTTCAATTTCCTCGCATACGAAACTTGTTTCGGAGGTCCATGTTATTTTCATACTGGGAGGGAGGAGGGTATGCCTATCTATGACGGCCGACTGAATTTGCTCCCTGGACAGGTTGTGTATCAGGCGAAGATTGGCTCCCCGAAAATCAGTGCCCGCCAGATCATCCATTCGTACGTTGACGCCGCTTAAGTTTGCATTTACCAAAATAGCTTCCCTCAGGTTGGCCCCACGAAGATTGGTTCCTCCCAGATGTGACCCCGTCAAATTAGCTTCGCTGAGATCGGTCCGTATAAGATTGGTTTTGAGTAAATCTGCCCCACGTAAGTCGGCTCCGCGCATAACAGTCAAGCTCAGATCCGCTCCACTGAGATCAGCATGATTCAGGTTCGCATTATTGAGATGAGCCTCCACCAGATGAGCCCCGCTGAGATTACTTTTGACCAACTGGCATTCCCGGAGATCGGTCTTGAGCAATATGGCTTTACTGAGGTTGGATTCGCTCAAGTCAGCGCGTCGCAAATGAACTCCGCTCAAGTCCGTCCCACCCAAATCTACCCCAACCATAATCGCATGATAGAAATCCGCCCCTTCGAGGTTCGCCTGGGTCAGGTTGGCCCGGCTCAAATTGGTTCCAGCCAGAAAAGCAAAACTGAGGTTACTGCGAGTGAGAATGGAATCGGAAAGAATTGCCTGGCTGAAATTGGCTTCACTCAGGTTTGCTCCGGTTAGATCAGCACCACTGAGATCGGCGGACCTTAACAAAGCTCGATCAAGAATTCCTTCGTTCAGGCATGCCCCTTTCAGGTTGGCGTTATGCAGATCGGCCCTGCTCAGGGTCACATTGCTCAAGTCGATCTCACTCAAGTTGGCATGTTCCAAATTGGCCCCGCTCAAATCCGCCCCCGAAAGATTAGCCCCCTCAAAATTCGCTGAGCACATATTGGCATGTTGAAGAAAGCTCTGACTAAGGTTCGTTTCCTTAAGAACCGTTTCACTCAGTTTGGCTTTTCGGAGATTCGCTTCACTTAAATTGGCTCGGGTCAAATTGGCCAGACTCAGATTTGCCTCCTTCAGGTTCACCCTCTTCAAGCAGGTATCTATAAGACTGGCTTTACGAAAAACGGTTCGGCTTAATTCCGCCTCACTCAAATCCGCCTCGTCCAAGTTGGTGCCTGTAAGATCCGCCCCCGTTAAATTCGCTCTGGAAAGATTGGCTCCAACCAATATTGCCCCGCTCAGGTCCTTTCCTGAAAAATTCATTTGGGAAAGGTCTTTCCCGGCCAAGTCGGCCTCTCGAAGATTCGATCTCAACAATTCGGCTTTATCCATCCCCATCCCTCAATTTTCATGGAGTCCCTGTTCCTTAGTCTATGATACTGCTGGAACAGAGCAAATTAAAAATGCGGAGACCATTGAATCCGTAGACCCTACGACAAGCCCCTTTCCTTGTATCTTTTCAAAACGACTGCCTAAATTCCAAATATCATTATTTCCTTCATTCTGAAGGGAATAATTTAATGTCAAATTTTATCAAATATAATGAGGGTATGACTAAGGTTCTGGGGAGAACATGCCATGAACAAGCTTAAAGAAGAGGTCAAAGACAAGGTTAAACACTTTATTACACCACCCCTCATCCAGATTAGTGCTACTTTATCCGTATTCGAAGCATGCAAAAGGATGAAAAAGCAAAAAGTGGGTTCAATTCTGGTTACCGAGGGAAAACATTTTGTCGGGATTTTTACTGAGTCTGACTTGCTGAAAAAGGTAGTGGCTCAAAATGAATTTCCCGGGAGCACAACAATTTTTAAGGTGATGACCAAAGAACTCGTTTATATAGATTCTGAATCATCAATGGTCGCCGCTTTTCTTAAGATGCAGACAAAAAATATTCGCCATTTAATTGTCAAAGATAACAATATGGTAACAGGTGTGCTATCAATAAAAGATATTGCTAAATTCTACGTTCATAAATTCAGCAAGGATGGAACAACATCAATATGAACCACCTGGTTAAAAACCGGCTCTTCCCAAGCCCTGTTCAGCGATTTCTGGTTTTAAGCCCTTCCACTTCATCCTTTACTTCCTGGCGCGTCAATAGCCCTTTCTGCTCAAGCACTGCAATCAGTGCAGAAACCTGATACATATTTTCCTGGATCGCTTCATCCTCATCAACAATATCTTTTCCCGAATTCTCAGACATTCTTTTCTCCAATAAATTTTTGATTCATCAATATCCGACCTAATCAAATAAACTTTTACAGGACACTATTAACGATCAAATAATAGTTTCCCAAACGAGCCAATTTATAAAAAACCGAGTTTATTAACCACAAAATAAATACTAATTTATTGTGGATTCACAAAGCGGAATACTTTTTGTGGGTTCATTCAATATCGTGGCAACGGTGGAGGTTCTGAACATCTCCTCCATCACATCAATGGAATCGTTGACTCTTTTATGCAATGGGCAAAGGTTTGTCCCATGAGTTTTTAACTTCAATGGACAACTCTTTATATGCTTGATAGGGTCCACCGCATTAATAACATTTAGTAAAGGGAGGGTCTCTGGAGCATGCGCCAGAACATAGCCTCCATGTAAACCTTTTTTAGAATAAACCACCTCATGTTTTGCCAGAGCCAGCAAAACCTTAGACAAATAATGCTCGGGAACCTTGGTCCAACTGGCAATTTCCGCTGTCGTATGAGGTTTATCCGGGTTTTGCGCCAAGCAAACTACAGCTCGCAAAGCATACTCTGAAGTTTGAGAAATCATAGCACCCCTTAAAATAAAAAAATTATGTTGACATTAATTTTAGCATAACATAAGCTCAAAACACTTAAAAGATATTTGTATCTTTTTATCTTAATATCTCTACCTGATTAAATATTCAGGTGAATTTTAGGGTTCTACCAGCAGTCCCCAATAAATCCCGGGGACTTCATTTTTAAACAAAAACAAATCCATTTAATAACTGTTTAAATTGTTTCAATCATAAGGAGAATTATCAATGAATCAAAAAATCGGTTTGGGTATTATATTTGCTTTTGCCTTAGTTGTTGGGTTTGGCGGAACCTCAGCTTTAGCTGAAGTCACGGCAAAATTGACTACCGCCCCCAATGTTCCCCCTGCCCTAAAACGTGGCACAGATACTGTTGTCATACATTTGCAGGCCAAGGAATATGTTGGGGAACTGGCTAAAGATGTTAAATATAGTTTCTGGAGTTTTGGTGGCACTGTTCCGGGTCCCATGGCACGGGTTCGTGTGGGAGACAGCATTGAGTTCCACTTGTCCAACGCTAAAGGCAATACCCAGCCACATAATATAGATATTCATGCAGTAAACGGACCTGGCGGAGGTGCCGCCTTCACCACCGTAGACCCTGGCGAAGAGAAAGTCTTCACCTTTAAAGCCCAAGCGGCAGGCCTTTTTATCTACCATTGCGCGGCGGGTTCGATTGTAGATCACATCTCCAACGGTATGTACGGCCTCGTTCTGGTTGAGCCTGAAGGCGGACTTCCTAGCGTTGATCGGGAATATTATGTCATGGAAAGTGAGTTTTTTGCTTCCGACCCGGAAAATGGAGTGGCGGCATTTGATATCCAGAAGGGCCTTGATGAACACGCCTCCCATGTGGTCTTCAACGGAAAAGAAGGCGGATTGCTCGGGGCAAATGCTTTGAAGGCTAAAGTCGGTGAGACGGTAAGAATCTACTTTGGCAACATTGGACCTAACGGCATTTCTTCCTTTCACATCATTGGGGAAATTTTCGACAAGGTTTATAACGAGGGCGGGTTTGGCGGAGCAACTGGCAAAAGCATTCAAACCACATTAGTACCCTCAGCCGGAGCGACTATCGTAGAGTTTAAAGTCGATGTTCCGGGGGCCTACGCTCTGGTAGACCATAGCATTTACAGAGTTGCCAAAGGTGCCATTGGGCATTTAGTGGTTGAGGGAGATAAAAACCCAAAAATCATCCGCCAGGGCAAATAATTCCTGATTCATATCGGATTAAAGGCGGGAGCGTTCTGCTTCCGCCTTTCTGATCTCCTTCAAAATTGTTTCTGACCCAACATCCCTTCCTCATTTCACCCTTTGACCCCAACGGATAATCAATAGACATTGAACTCAGGTGAATTATGGAGTAAATTCTACTCTGCGATTCCGTAATATCCTGATTCTGAAACTGGAGGTTTGTCCATGAAAGCGTCTGATCTTTTTGTCCAGTCCCTTGAAAAAGAGGGAGTGGAATATATTTTTGGTATCCCCGGAGAGGAAAATCTTGATTTTCTGGAGTCTTTAAGAGGTTCCAAGATCAAACTCATTCTGACTCGTCATGAACAGGGCGCAGGATTCATGGCCGCCACTTATGGACGTCTCACCGGGAAAGTTGGGGTTTGCCTTTCTACATTGGGCCCCGGCGTGACCAATTTTGTGACTGCAGGCGCGTACGCACAACTGGGTGCCATGCCCATCCTCATGATTTCTGGTCAGAAACCCATAAAAAAAAGCAAGCAAGGACGTTTTCAAATCATTGACGTTGTGGAAATGATGCGACCTTTAACAAAGTTTACCAAACAAATAGTGCATGGAAATAATATACCCGTCCTGGTCCATGAAGCCCTGCGCCTTGCAAGGGAAGAAAGACCGGGGGCAGTACATTTGGAATTGCCGGAAGATATTGCCGCAGAAGAGTGTTCTGCTATTCCCTTTGATACCATCTCAACACGAAGGCCCACTGCTGATGACAAAGCCCTAGATCAAGCTGTGGAAATGATCCATGCCTCCAAACTACCCCTAATACTGATCGGTGCCGGTGCCAACCGTAACCGTATTTCCGAGGCTTTAACGAAACTTATCAATAAGACCGGTATTTATTGTTTCAACACCCAGATGGGCAAAGGCGTGGTAGATGAAAGCCAACCTTATTTTCTCGGCACTGCCGCACTCTCCAGCAAAGACTATTTGCACTGTGCCGTGGATCGCGCCGACTTGATCATTAATGTCGGGCACGATGTCATCGAAAAACCTCCCTTTTTCATGTCCGCAGGAGGAGCCAAGGTTATCCATATAAATTATTTTTCTTCCAACGTCGATGAAGTTTATTTTCCGCAATTAGATGTGGTGGGAGACATTGCAGGAAGCATTGAACAACTCGCCAAGAAGGTAGATAAATGCGCACACTGGGGCTTTAGCTATTTTGAGCGTGTTAAAAAAGATGTTGAATCTCACCTAAGTGAAGGGGTTGATGATGCCCGCTTTCCTGTGATTCCTCAACATCTCGTTGCGCAGGTTCGTAAAGCCATGCCTAAGGATGGAATCATTGCCCTGGATAATGGCGTCTATAAAATCTGGTTCGCCAGAAACTATAAAGCCTACTTGCCAAATACTGTTTTATTGGATAACGCACTGGCTACAATGGGAGCCGGTCTGCCTTCGGCAATTGGTGCCAAAATTGTACACCCCGATAGAAAAGTAATGGCCATTTGCGGGGATGGAGGGTTCATGATGAACTCTCAGGAAATGGAAACCGCTGTCCGCTTGGGTTTAAATCTGGTAGTCATGGTCCTCCGTGATGATGCCTATGGAATGATCAAATGGAAACAGGCCGGAATGGGTTTCCCCGATTTTGGCTTGGACTACGGAAACCCGGATTTTGTTAAATACGCAGAAGCCTATGGAGCTCATGGACACCGCCTTCAGGCAACCGATCAATTGCCCGCACTGCTCGATGAATGTTTAAATAGCCCTGGCGTCCATTTAGTAGAAATTCCAGTGGATTATTCTGAAAACAAAAAAGTATTGATTGACGAATTGAACTCCATAACCTGTATTCAGTAAACCCTCTGGCGAGGGAGGCAGAAAGCAACCCCCTCAATCCCTCTTACCAGGGGGATTGAGGGGGGTTCAACTTTAATGAGGACAACCCCATGACGAAACGCTTGAAGGTAAACTCCCCTTATGATGGTCATTTGATATCTGAAATTGATATGGATGACGCGACACAGATAGAGAATGCTCTGGAAACCGCTTATCAATTGGCAAAGGATTATGACAAAATCCTTCCCACTCACCAGCGAGTTGAAATACTGGAGAAAACTGCAGATCTGGTTGAGGCCAAATCTGAGGAGTTTGCACATCAAGCGGCAGAAGAAGGAGGTAAACCTTTGGCTGACTCCCGCATTGAGCTTGCGAGAGCAGTTCAGGGTATTCGCGAGGCCGCACACTCGGTCAATCAGCTGACCGGCCACGAAATTCCCATGAACCTGAACCCTTCATCCATGAACAGGATGGCCCTGACAATCCGGGAACCGATTGGAGTTGTGGCCGCAATCAGTGCTTTCAACCACCCCTTCAATTTAATCGTCCATCAGGTTATACCCGCGATAGCAGTTGGGTGCCCGGTCATTGTTAAACCTGCACGCGCCACTCCTCTTTCCTGCCTTAACCTGGTTCAATGTCTGTATGAAGCAGGACTGCCCAAAGAATGGTGCCGTGCTGTTGTTTGCGAAAGTTCTTTGGCAGAAAAAATGGTGACCGATCCCCGAGTCGCTTTTTTCACTTTTATTGGATCGGGCGCGATAGGGTGGAAGCTCCACTCCATGCTGGCCCCAGGCACCCGATGTGCCCTGGAACATGGCGGGGCGGCTCCGGTTATTGTCGATCACGATGCAGATTTGGATGACACCCTGCCCTTACTGGCTAAAGGGGGATTTTATCACGCAGGTCAGGTTTGCGTTTCCGTTCAAAAAGTTTATGTACACGAAAGCCTTGTCGATGAATTTTCAAAAAAATTGGTCGAGCTAGCTGAAAAACTTGTGGTGGGGGACCCCTCTGATGAAAAAACCGAAGTCGGCCCACTAATTAACGAAAAAGAAGTAGATCGTGTAGATCAATGGGTGCAAGAAGCGAAAAGCGAAGGGGCAAAAATACTAACGGGCGGAAAAAAAATCGGCACCACCTGTTACGCTCCTACTGTTATTCTTAATCCATCAGATAAAGCCAATGTATCTGCCTGTGAAATTTTTGGTCCGGTCATCAATATTTATCCCTTTAAAGATCGTTTAGAAGCCATTGATAGAGCCAATAGCACTCCTTTTTCTTTTCAGGCCGCAGTGATTACCCGAAACCTGGATACCGCTTTGGATACCGCAAAAAGAATCAATGCGACCACTGTCATGATTAACGATCATACTGCCTTTCGGGTCGATTGGATGCCATTCGGAGGGCGCAAAGCATCTGGAATAGGCGTGGGGGGAATCCTGCCCACCATGATGGAAATGACAGAAGAAAAAATGATGGTGTTCCGGTCAAAACTTATCTAAAGTTTAAACGGGTTACGGTTATTGGTTCGCGGCACATCTAAAACCGGTACCATCCTCCTTAAGTTGAAAATGTGCGGCCTTGCGGTTGGCAGACCTCATAGCTGAAATACCCTGGTTCCAACCCCCACCCCGATAAACCTTATAGGTAATGGAAATGGACCCAATACAATTCGCCCCGCTACACGCGTTCAGTTCTGGCCGGGGTCCCTGAGGGTCTTTTTCTGGACTCATCAAATAATAGTTCGCATTGATAGCCATCCAATCCAGCACCCATTCGCTGACGTTACCCGACATATCATGGAGTCCAAAAGAATTGGGAGGAAAAGATCCAACCGGAGAGGAATTTTTAAATCCATCTGTGAACTTAGGGTTCCGATTATTGAGATTACAAGTGCTATCACAAAAATTGGCTTCTTTGCCGGTAAACTTTTCGCCCCAATAATATTCTCCCTGCGTTCCTCCACGGGCCGCATACTCCCATTCCGCTTCAGTGGGCAATCTCAGACCCATTTTTTTGCAATAGTCTCTGGCTCCTTCCCAAGACACCGAATCAACAGGTAAATCGCCACCAACATATTGGGAAGGGTTGTACCCCATAACTGTTTGAAAAAATTTTTGCCTCACTTCATTTTTAGACATCTGAAAAGGAGAGATGCAAACTTTGTGAACAGGTTGCTCATCGGGATCACCTGACTGACTCCCCATTTGAAAACATCCGCCGGGTATTGCAACCAGCTCTCCATCTGGTTTTGTCTGGCTGACAGAAATAGATTTTTTCCTTACATCAGCCTTCAAGGCCTCAACTTTTTCACGAGTAGCCGCTGGAATTCCTGAAAACTTGATTCGGGTTCGACTTTTCGGAAAGAGTTTCATTTTCCCGGTTTTTTTCAGAAACACACGGTAATGTGGAACGGGTCCCTCACTATCTTTCTTTAAAAATTTGCTGAACTCATCCTCTTTTTTGGATTCATCCATTGCCATTACCGTTTCATCCACCAGTTCTGCTTCAAGAGGCTCCTTATTGTCATCGCTATAAATCAGGATGTTTCTACCTGTAGAAATGGGCATGGCAAGAATTTTATCCAATAGTTTTTCTGCCTCAATATATTTTTCAAGTTTTATTTTTGTATTGGCCTGGGCCTTCAACACAATATAGTTGTCCGGTTCCTTTTCCAGAATTGAACCGAATATGTTTTCAGCTTCTTCGTACTTCCCCAGTAAAAATGCCTTTTCACCCTCTGCCAGAGAACCGGAATTTTCTCCCGCCGATATAATATTGGTCCCTCCCATTATCAGAAACAATACAGAAAGAATTATTAAACGGACTTGGCTAGACATATTTCCATTCCTTATTTTGGATTTAATCATTAAAGGTTATTCTAAGTGAATACGGTCTCAAATATAAACATAAAAGAAGTTGTTTTTTTTGGTTTGTAATTTTTGCTGACCCTTAAAAAGTGATTTAATATTTCCACTTACGGTGGTAACCTCTCGAACTAATAGCGCATTGATTTAATTTGCCTTGCAAACATTATGAGACGTTGGATTTTAATTCTGGTAATTACCTTGGGGTTTTTCGGTTGCTCCAAAAGCCTGGAAGAACTTCCCCTGACATTACGGGTAGGAGCCGAGCCTTCAGCTAAAATGCGTAATGATTTCGGAATCGAACACTATCATGCGGGACGATATTGGGATGCTTTGCTCCAATTCAATCAAGCCAATTTTGCCGACCCGACCTCGGGAGAAATCCATTTCAATCTGGGTCTGGCCTACCTTCAGGAGGGCAAAGAAGAAAAAGCCATCAAAAATTTCAGGAAAGCGCGAAAATTGGCAAAAGGAAACCCAAAGATCCTCCAATCCACCCTCCTGGATAAACTTTTAAAAGAGGGTTAAAAGTTATCAGGTTTATTCAAATGCAATTTTTTCATTCTTGATATCAATGTTGTAGGAGGAGCTCCCAATAATTGCGCCGCGCCATTCGTGCCAAAAACTTTCCACCTGGTTTTTTTTAGGGCTTTCAATATATTTTCCTGATCCAAGCTTCTGATATCTGCAAAAGTCAATATGTGTTGATCGTCTTTTTTATCCCAGTCCGAAGTAAGGATTTTTTTTTCACCTTGTGCTTTAGGCAAATCAAATTTCAAATTTCCCTTTTGAGAAATTATCACGGAACGTTCAACGATATTTTGCAGTTCCCTCACGTTGCCCGGCCAATCATATTGGGTTAGTTGGAGAACATTTGCTTTCGTTAACCGAGGCTCGGGTTTCTTGAATTTTTTTGCAGCAAGCCCTAAAAAATAAGCCGCTAATAAAGCAATATCTTCTGTTCTTTTCCTGAGTGGAGGCACATTTATGGGAAAAACATTTAAACGGTAATACAGGTCTTCCCTGAAATTTCCCTGTTCCACTTCATCCTTTAAATCACGATTGCTGGCGGCAATGATTCGTACATCTACGCGGCGGGTTTTTTCATCCCCTACCCTCTCGAAGGTCCCTTCCTGCAATACCCGTAAAAGTTTGCTTTGCAAGTCTAACGGAATTTCACCGATTTCATCCAGAAACAGTGTTCCTTGATTGGCCAATTCAAACCGACCTGACCTGTCCCGAACCGCCCCTGTGAACGCGCCCTTAATATGACCAAAAAATTCGCTCTCATAAAGCTCTCTGGGAATCGAGGCGCAATTGACGCGCACCATTGCATGTTTGCTTCGCGGACTCCGCTTATGAATCTCATGAGCGATTAGTTCTTTTCCCGTTCCAGATTCCCCTGTAATGAGGGAACTGGCATCCGTTGGAGCGACCATTTCAATCTGGCGAAGAATCGTTTTAAGAGCCGGACTCTTCCCAACAATATCCCCGAATGCCTGAAGTTCTACCACCTCTTCATAGAGGTACTCCTTCTCAAGCTCCAATTGTTCCCGCAACTGGCAAATTTCTTCAAAAGCCCTTTCTTTTTCTGCTTCAATTTTTTTCCGTTCTGTTATATCGCGGGCAAACCCAACCGCATACTCGCAGTCATCAAATTTAACAAAATTAACCGCGACATCTACAGGGATTATTGAACCCTTCTTGGTTTTATGGCGGGCCTCAAAGGAAATAGTTTTCCTTTTTTTTAATTCCTTCCAAAATTGAGTCCATGTTCTTTTTCTTGAATCCGGATTGATATCCTGAATAGTAAGACCGATCAATTCGTCCTCAGAATATCCCAAACTCCTGCAGGCAGAATCATTGGCCTTCAGAATGACTCCATTGCAATCATGAAAAATGATGGCGTCACCAGACCGCTGGATCGTAAACCGAGCCAATTCCAGCGACCTCTCTTCTTTGATATCCTTTCCCAATTTAAAGATCCCTCATTACTTAATAGATTTCACCACCCGTAATATATACGAAATTCAGTAGATATTATACTAAATTTCATAATTTACGAAATATAGTATTCTTCCTGGCAATCCATAAACCTATAAAATTAAACGGAATTTTAACGAGTTAAGAATGGCACGATACCTGCTATCTATAATTATCAGACAGATTGATAAATTCATTTTGGTCAAAATAAGGAGGATCGTCATGACATCGCAGACAATGGCAACTAAAGTTCAACTTAAAGGCCTGCATCATTTTGCCTAGAACGTGAAAGATATGAAGCAGTCAGAAAAGTTCTATCAACAAGTGTTAGGGTTTTCGGTGATTCATAGAACCGAGACCCGTTCAGGCATTAAACATTTTGAAATAGATACCGGGAATGTAGTCCTGGCCCTATTTGAGTTTCCCGATCTGGATTTCGGCTCCGCCCAAAGGGTCATGACGGATGACGGGTTTATGCATTTTGCTTTTGAAGCCAAACCGGAACAATATGAAAATATTGTTCAATATCTTAAAGATAATAATGTAGAAATGGATGGGGAACCCAGGAATCATCCCAATGGAAAATCCATCTACTTTTTCGATCCAGACGGTCACAATCTGGAAATTCATTTTCCCAATTAAATTCAAATATTTTCAGGACATGAAATCATGATTCAAGACAAAGTCTTTTTAGATTTTAAAATTTATCCGCCTGAGGCTCAGGCTGTTGGCCAGTTTGATGGCGGTCGCATTACCGAAATTAAACCCCTGGGGTTTCCGCATGAAAGCCCAACAATTAGTAACCTGGGGCCTCTGTTTTACTGGGCCTGGGCCACCGCAAAAGGGTATGGGAAAATTGCTCTGCATCCGCATCAAGCTTTTGAAATTATGAGTTATGCTCTGGAAGGAGAGATCGGTCATTACGATTCTTTGGGGAACCGGAGCCGCGTTCAAGCTGGAGGGGCGCAAGTCATACAAGCTGGATCGGGAATTTCTCATGAAGAAGAAACAATGGGAGAATTCACTGATTTTTTTCAAATCTGGTTTGACCCTGATACCCAAAAAACCATTCATAATAATCCCACTTATAATGAGTTTAAAAGCGATGACTTTCTCATTGAATATCAGGATGGCGTTTCTCTCAAGACCGTACTTGGCAAAGAGTCACCCATTGATCTTGAGTCAGAAGTAATTATGAAAGATATCTCCATCGAGAAAGATCGCCAATTTCAATATTCCCTTAATCAAAACAGAACACTGGCTGTGGTGATTATTTTTGGCACGGGTATTTTGTTCGACCAGCAAACCGGCGCAAAGCATCATATCCACAAACAGGACTTTGCAGTGATTCATGCCAAACAGCGGGGAGATATTTCTATACAAGCCGACTCCAATTCTCTCTTACGTATGGCGATCATTGAAGTGCCGGCGCAGGTGGACTATCCCCTTTACCGCAATCGATAGAAAGGAAAAATCAATGAAAGCTTTTTTTCAAACAGATGAAAGCATAAACAATCTTATCACTCGCCTAATGTTGGGCATTGTAATGTTCCCCCACGGTGCCCAAAAATTGCTCGGATGGTTTGGAGGTTACGGGCTAGAGGGCACATTAGGTTTTTTTACCAGCCAAATGGGAATGCCAATGATCATTGCCGTACTCGTTATCCTCGGCGAATCCTTTGGGGCACTGGGTTTGATCATTGGATTCATGACCCGTTTTTGCGCGGCGGGGATTTTAATCATTATGTCAGGAGCCGTCATCATGTCTCATGGGGCCAATGGCTTTTTTATGAACTGGTCCGGCAAACAGGGCGGAGAAGGTTTCGAATATCATCTTCTAGCCATTGCGCTATGTCTGCCACTTTTGATAAGTGGCGGAGGACGGTTTTCTGCCGATGGTTTGATTGCAAAACGTTTTTCTTTATTGTTGAGTGGAAAAACCTCGAACATTAATTAAATAAATTTATAAAGGTTCATTATGAAATTTTCAGATATTGTTCTACAATGCCGTTCTATAAAATCTTATCTAACTGACAAGGAAATAAGCGATGCTGAGTTAAAGGAATTAATGCAGGAAGTGGTATTGAGTCCAAGTTCCTTTAACCTGCAACACTGGACATTCATCGCAGTCAGAGATAATAGGCTTAGAGAAAAAATACAGGCCGTTGCCTGGGGTCAGGAGCAGGTAATGACCTGTTCCGTATTACTTGTTGTTTGCGGTAAATTGGATGCCTACCAAGATGCCTCTGAAATCTACAAAAATACCCCTGTGGGAATTCAGGAAAAGGTTCTTCCCATGATAAAAGACTTCTATGAGGGCAAGGATCAGCTTCAGAGAGATGAAGCCATTCGCAGTGCCTCCCTGGCGGCTATGGTTTTGATGCTGGCGGCCCAAAATAGAGGATGGGCGACTGTCCCCATGATCGGGTTTGATCCCGAAGCAGTTTCCAAGCTGGCAAATCTCAGGCCCAATTATATTCCAGCAATGCTGATGGCCCTGGGGTATAAAAAAGATGATCCGCGACCCAGGGATTATCGCAGACCCATAGAAGAAATAGTCCGAATGAACACCCTGGATGGACCCGGGTTAATGGGATAGTTTACTCTCCTGAAATTTAGTCTGGAATGATATACTAATTTTATATTCCCGTTTTGAGGTAATTGTTTAATGATCATCGTGATGTCTTCAGATGCAACGCCGGAGGAAATAGAGCAGGTAGAAAACACCATCCGGGAGCTTGGTTACACCCCGCATGAAATTGTTGGTGTGGAACGCAAAGTAATAGGGGCCGTGGGTGACGAGCGAGGAAAAGACCGTCTTCAATCCATAGAAACCATGGGCGGAGTGGAGAGCGTGTTCCCCATTCTCAAACCTTATAAACTTGCCAGTCGTGAAGTGAAATCTACCGATTCGGTAATTGAGGTGGGCGGGGTTGGCATCGGTGGACCTGCAATCGCTATTATTGCTGGCCCATGCTCGGTAGAGAGTAAAGAGCAGATTTGCACCACCGCCAAATCGGTTAAAAGTTCCGGAGCCAATTTTTTAAGGGGAGGCGCTTACAAGCCGCGAACTTCTCCTTATAGTTTTCAGGGGATGGAGGAAGATGGACTCAAGCTTCTCGCATCTGCCAAAGAGGCTTCTGGACTTCCCATTGTCACCGAAGTTATGAACCCGCGCGAAATAGATCTGGTCGCGAAATATGCCGACATCATTCAGGTAGGTGCCCGAAATATGCAGAATTTTTCTCTATTAAAAGAACTGGGGAAAATAGACAAACCCATTCTTTTGAAACGAGGCATGATGAACACCATTCAGGAGTTTCTGATGTCCGCCGAATATGTACTTTCCGAGGGCAATACCCAGGTGATTCTTTGCGAACGGGGCATACGCACCTTCGAAACCGCCACCCGAAATACTTTGGATATCAGCTGTATACCGGTCTTGAAGAAGGAAACTCATCTCCCCATCATTGTAGACCCCAGCCATGCAACGGGACATTGGGAGATGGTGGAATCCATGTCACGCGCATCCATTGCCGCCGGTGCGGATGGATTGATCATTGAGGTTCATCCCGATCCTGTAAAGGCTTTTTCCGATGGGCCGCAGTCTTTAAAGCCAGCAAAATTTGCCCGGCTCATGGAAAACCTGCGCCCCTTTGCCGAATTAATGGGCCGTACTCTCTAGCCCACTCCCGTGGGAGAGTGTAATGTTCCCATCATTCCAATAACAAAAGTCCATCATGCCGAGAGTGTCGTTGCCCGCCAGCAAAATACTATTCCTCATTGGGTTCAGGGTCACGCGGGTACCAAATGGTAAGCCCTTGAGTTTTTACCATTTTAGGTTTATTCTGAACCAGTTTTTATAGCTACGAATTACCGGATCATAATCCGGTTCAACAACTTTTTAGTTTGCACTCCCAATGAGTGATTTATATCAAACCAACCGCAAACTTGTCGAATCCTATCGGCAACAACTTCAACAAAAATTAGTTTCTCTTCATCAAGCAGGCCAATCACCCAGCGATTCTGAAATTGATCCGCAAAAATTTTATTTGGATTTTAAAGATCGGGCTATTCATCTTGTTGAAAAAGAAACGGCATTGCTCCAGAAAGAGTGCGCCAAATCCGACAACTGCCACTTGCTGTTACTCAAGCAAACCGCATTGGTAGACACTCTTGTACAGGCCAGTTTTTATTCTGCTGTCTGGTACTTCAATCACCAAAATAATCAGGAATGGACAACGCAATCCGTACCCATTGCCATTGTTGCCCGTGGCGGCTATGGCCGGGAGGAGATGTATTTCCGCTCCGATGTGGATATTCAAATCGTTTCCCAATCTTCACTCAGTGAGGAGGACAAAAAAATTGCTGAAGCAATTATTCGGCATTTTGAGTACCTGTTCATCTTCCAGGATATTTTTCCTGCCTCAAGCAACTCCTGCTACACCGAAAACGAAACCTTTGAGAGAGATCTGGACCCTGACAAAGTTTCCGAATTTATGGCTCTTTTGGAGCATCGGTTTGTTGCCGGCAACTCTCTGGTTTATGGCGAATTTAAAAGTTCTATCAAAACGGTCAGCCTGCTTTATCGGGATGAAATTCAAAAGCATTGTTTGAGCCATGAAGGATGTTATGAAGTCCAAAATACTGTCTTTCAGCAGGAACCCAATATTAAAGAGGAAATGCGTCGCCCCTACTGGGCATTGGTATCCGTTCGATTTCTTCAAAATCTGAGCACCACCAATCAGTTTGAGTTGCTCACCGAATTGTTCGCTAAAAACCTGCTGAGTCCACTGGCTTATAAGAGCATGCAAAATGGTCTCCACCTTTTATCGCGTACCCGGCTATTCCTTCATACTTTCCAGAAAGGCACACACAGGGATACCATGAGCTATGAAGTTCGGGAAAAGATCGCCCAGTCTATGGGATTCGATGTTAAAACCTTTTTCCAAAAATATTTTTTTGATGCCGTATACCCCCTCAAACGTTTCAGCCGAAACTTGTACTGGGAGAGCATGGCGGTAGACACCAAAAAAATCAAAAACCTTTCAGAGTACTTTTCCCTCAATACGCAACAACAAATATATTTCGAAAAAAGCCCGGAAAACCTGTTCGCCCAGGAACCCCTATGGTTATTCAAAGTTTTTATCTGGGTCGCTGAAAGAAATTATTATTTGTCTTATGAAGTGACACGCGCCATTGAGCAACATGTTGATCAGGCCTATCCTATTTTTATGGATGAAGAATCCAAATTGGAAATCCAGAGCTGCTTTAAACGCATCATCAGGGGGAAATTTTTTTCAAAAGCCATTCGCCTGCTACATGAGTTTGGAATTTTGGGAGATTATTTCATTCCCGAATTTAATGACCTGAAAGGCATTTTGCAGGATGTTTATGTACATAAATTCCCTACTGATATCCATATTCTTTCTGCCCTGGACGTTTTAAATGGATTGGAATTCCGGGATACCGCCGACCCATTTTTGTCTGAACTTTATCACTCGCAAAGAGATAAAACTGCTCTAAAACTTGCCGTTCTACTACACGATATCGGCAAAGGCGCAAAAGTTGGCGACCAGAACGAAGAGTTGGTCGGAGCGAAAATGATTCCACAGATTTTGAATAATCTGGGTTATAACGACAAACCCAAAAGAGTGGATGATGTTTCCTTTTTGGTGGAAAAACATTTGACCATGTATGACCTGATGCTCCTTGACCCCGAAGCCGATGACACCTATGACATGGTGCTTGACCTAGTCGACCATGATAAGGAAAAACTCAAAATGCTGGTTCTGCTTACCCACGCAGATCGTGGGGGAACGAAAATGGACCTGTCCTCTTCCCAGATCGAACAATTAAAACTGTTTTACCAATACACCCTTCATCATAAGAAGAGGAAAAACGTTCCCAATCACATTAAACTTGAGTTCTTGAACATGGTTCGCCTTCCCAGGGAACTGCAATCCCAGTTAGAAATTTATTACAGGTTTGTCCAATCGCAGGAACCTTTCATGGCAGAAATGCTTTTTATGCCAGGACAACCCTCGGAGTTGGTTGTCTGCACTCAGGATGTCCGTGGGTTTCTGCATAAAGTATCGGCAGTTCTGGCCTTCAACCAGTTAGATATTGTCGAAGCTAATATTCAGACTTTTCGCGACAAGGTTTTTGATGTCTTTAAAGTTATCGACTCTAAAGGCAAACCTATTGATTACGGAGATTTCTTTTTTATCCAACAGCGTATTCACGAGGATTTGCGCCGCATCTTTATTGATCAAGAACCCCTTGAATCTATATTTAAAGGTAAGACTATAGGTGGCGTTTCAGAGACACCACACTTCCAGGAGATTAAGTTTAAAATGAAAACCATTGGGCGATCTGTTAAATTGTCAACGCACAATTTGCCCGGAACATTTATGATGGAAACAAAAGTATTCGCGGATTCCAATATGGAATGCCAGAAAGCAGTCCTTCACACTCATCAGGGTACGGCTTCCAATGTTTTTTACCTGCGCCCCGAAGATGTGGAAAAAATTATGAATAATCCAGAACACTTTATTCAAACATTTAAAAAATCTTTGCAACCTCTGCTAACCGGGGAACCATTATTTTTACAGGAAGAGTTGGAACCCAACTCCTAATTTGCTGTCATGAAATTAAAATCCCGGTTAATACAAATTGTCCTGTGCCTCCTGATTTTCCTCTGCCTTTTACCCTCCATAGCTTTGTCTCAAGAAAGTTATACAAGCTTCCTGGAAAAAGCCCGGAATCTGGATAAAGAAGAATTCTTCGAAGATGCTGTCAAATATTGGGAGAAAACCCTTGAAGCCAATCCCCCTTCTAATATAGGTCTATACGCCAAACTAAAACTGGCCAATACGTATTCACGCTTGCAACAATTAGACAAAACTGTCGAAATTGCCAAAGCATTAACAGAATCCAACCCTGACCATTTCGACTCCTGGTTTCATTTTGCCAACGCACTTGCCGCCATGCAACAGTATCCCAAGGCTGTGGAAGCATTCAAAAAAACAATTCTATTAAAACCAGAAGAAGGACTTGGCCGGGTTGGCTTGGCATTTGCGTACTTTGGTGACGGGAAACCCGATTCCGCTATCGAAGAGTTTAGGCAAGCCAAGAAAATATTCAAGGCTAATAAAAATATTTCCTGGTATAGAGATTGCCGCCTGGCCATCAACCAAATAAAAGGATTCGCCCGCTTTCCTCCCAAGTTTGCCGACCTTTGGCTGGGGAATAATCTCAAAAGAGTTCAAGACACTTATTTGAACTCAGTCCTGGATTTAGAAACCCTTCTGGATTAATCGACCTACCTTGCTATCATTCATGCACCTATGCCCCTAATACCCCTTCGGTCAAACATTAAAATATTTTAATGTCGAATTAATACTTTTTTAATTTTAGTTTTATATAGTTCATATAGTACTTTTCTCCTTCTTTATGGGGGAAACGAATTCGGTGCCATGACCGGGTCTTTCCCCCATCTCCTCCACTTTAGAGGAACAGGCTGGCTTGTCAAACCCGCCTGTTCCTCTTTTGTTTTTCCTGCCATAATATAAATCCAGCCTTCTTAATACAGCATCTAAATTAATACCAATCCTTATTGATCGGAGCCGCAAAATGATATCCCGATTTCTAATGTGTCCCCCAGATTATTTCGGGGTGAACTACAGCATCAATCCCTGGATGGTCGGCAATCTTGGGCGCGTAGACATTGAAAAGGCAAACAAACAGTGGCAAAAGCTTTTGGAATCCTTGTCTAAGTATGCTGAAATAGAATTGTTGAGTCCGCAACCTCATTTACCAGATATGGTGTTCACTGCCAATGCAGGTTTGGTCCGGGAGAATGCATTTATTCCCAGACATTTTCAGCATTCAGAGCGACGCCCCGAAGAACCTCACTTTAAAAACTGGTTTCTTGAAAAAGGCTATCAAATTAATGACTTAACCAGTCCTGTTTATTTTGAAGGAGAGGGCGATGCTCTGATTCATTCAGAAAATAACCAGTTGTGGATAGGCTATGGTTTTCGTACAGACCCGCAGTCCAGTGACCGAATCCAAAAATTATTTCCAATCAGAATTGTTTTATTACATCTTGTTGATCCAAGATTTTATCATTTGGATACTTGTTTTTGTCTCCTGCCGGGGGGCAAGGTTATGTATTATCCGAAAGCCTTCAGCAGAGACTCCCTTCAATCTATAGAAAAATATTTTTCTGCTCAGAATCGTATCGAGATAGACGAAGAAGATGCTATTCATTTTTCTTGCAATGCAATCGTAGTACAAAATAATCTGATATTAAATCACGCCAGCACTGGCTTAATGAGCAAACTACAATCCTTAGGCTTCCGAGTGGTCCTTAATCCTGTCAGCGAATTTTTAAAAGCAGGTGGGGGTAATAAATGTCTCGCCTTATCCTTATCAAGCAATTAAAGTATTTCCATTAATGTCTCTTATATTCTGCATTTATCTTAAAGAAGGGTTCATATTTTCATGCATTTAAGATACAATTGGCTTTAAATTCGTATTTTTTTGGGGAAGAGTAAACCTTTTTCACAAGGCGAAAGCCAAAGCTTTCCTGATCGATCAATTATTTTACCGCCAATACAGGCCAAATTTATAGAAGGCAAACTCTTTCCCGCACTCAGTATCGTTTAAGGGGAAAATTCAAAAGTACATTTTATGGCTCGAAAATCTAAATATAATCTGGTTTGGATGGACTTGGAAATGACCGGACTGGATGCAGAAAAAGAAGTCATTATAGAAATCGCAACTCTGATTACCGATAGCGAATTGAATGTTCTTGAAGAGGGGCCTTGTATCGCCATTCATCAAAGGGACGAAATTCTCGACCAAATGGATGAATGGAACACAAAGCACCATAATGCATCGGGACTGGTCAAACGAGTTCGTGAGTCCTTGATTGATCAAAAAGAAGCTGAGAAAAGGACTTTGGAATTTATCAAGAAATACTGCCCTAAAGCCACATCTCCTTTATGCGGAAACTCTATTGGTCAGGACCGGAAATTTCTCTCTAGATATATGACTGAATTGCATGATTATTTTCATTATAGAAGCATTGATGTAACCTCCATCAAAGAACTTGTAAATCGCTGGTATCCAGATGGGCCAAAATTCCCCAAGAAAAGCAATGAGCATATGGCCCTGACAGATATTCGGGAATCGCTTCAGGAACTTGTCTTTTACCGACAACATTATTTCATCGGCCGAGAAGCAAACGTTGCCCAGCCTGTGACTTGAAAATCAACAACTACCACAAATCATGAATAAAGGTACTGTCATTACCCTGGTGTTTCTAGCTTTTGTTGCCAGCGTTTCCATTGACCTGCTTTGGACCGGCAACAAATATGAATGCGAAGTCTGCATTAAATATAAGGATCAGATTGTTTGCCAGAAAGTAAAAGGTATGGCAAAGGATGACACCATCATGACAGGTATGAGTACCGCCTGCGCCAAAGTGGCAAACGGCATGACGGAGTCTATAGAATGCCAGGCCCAGCCGCTTGAGAAAATGGAATGCAAAGATATCTGACTTCCCCTTTCAAGTTTTTAATTGTTAAAGGCAAACCCCTTTGAAGCCTCAAAATATTTTCTCCCCTTCCTCGTACAAACTCTTCGGTTACAGTTTTTTAATTCTTTTTTTCGAACTGGCATTAATTCGGTTTATCCCTTCCAATGTCAGAATTACCGCCTATTTCATTAATCTGGTTCTGGTGGCGGCTTTTCTGGGAATGGGGATCGGAATGATCCGGGTAAAAAGGGATCAGGATCTCACGCAATTTTTTCCCCCTTTGTTGCTTTTACTGGTAGGAACTTGTGTTTATTTCAGCAATATCATTGTCGTTGCCCCCCGATTAGAAGAGGCAATGTATGCCAGTTATGCTGATATTTCGCCAAATAGCCGGGAGTGGGGAATGGTTCCCGTTGTAAGTGTTTTCTTCACCTTTTCTGCCTTGCCTTTTATAGCCTTGGGCTACGCAATGGGCAACGAATTTAAAAACTTTCCTGCTCTTCACGCTTATGCCATTAATACCGCAGGGAGCTTGGCTGGGCTTCTGGCTTTTTCTATATTGAGTTATTTTTCCACTCCCCCAATTATCTGGTTTGGTCTTGGCGGTTTACTTTTTCTTGTCCTGACTGGCAAAAAGCAAAACTTTATTATCTCCACACTTTGCCTGGGCCTTATATTTTATCTGGTGCAAAGCCTTTACCAGAAAGACCATGAAATCTGGTCGCCTTATTACAAAATCAATCATTTCTCTGGTTTGAATCTAACTTCTATCAACGTTAATGGCTCCCTTCATCAATACATGATTAATTTTTCTCCACCCCCTAATATCCCGAGAGATTATGCCAACAAGGCCAAACAGCAGTATCAACTTCCATATCGCTTCGCAAAAAGTTGGGAGAATGTATTAATCTTAGGAGCAGGGTCCGGTAATGATGTCCATCTCGCTCTCGACCAGGGAGCGCAGAATGTGGATGCCGTAGAAATTGACCGTACAATCTTGGAAATTGGCAAAGGTTTAAATTATCAAAAACCTTATGATGACCCTCGCGTACAAGTTCATATCGACGATGCTCGTGCCTTTCTCAAGAAGACCAAAAAGAAATATGATGTCATCATCCTGGGGACCCTGGATAGCCAAACTCTCTTGTCTGGCATGTCATCCATCCGCCTCGACAATTATATCTACACCGTAGAATCCTTTTGATGCGCCCCTGATTTTCTAGACACTTCGTAGTTTCATGTTTTGCTGTCGTTCGAA
>JABIXH010000173.1 GCA_018664975.1 Nitrospina sp.
CAGGAAAGCGAATTGTTCGGTCATAAAAAAGGCGCTTTCACCGGTGCCATCGAATCCCGGCCCGGCAAACTCGAACTCGCAGATGGAGGCACCCTGTTTCTTGATGAGGTGGCGGAAATGAGCCTCTCCACCCAGGCCAAATTACTGCGCTTTTTACAGGAAAAATATTTGGAGCGTGTGGGAGATACCCAAAAAATACAGGTCGATACCCGGGTGATCTGTGCGACGAACAAAGATCTTAAATCATTGATCGAAAATGAAACCTTTCGCGAAGACCTTTATTATCGACTGGCCGTGTTTCCCATAGAAGTCGCCGCCCTGCGAGATCGTACAGAAGATATCCCTCTCCTATGCAGTCATTTTCTCAAAAAATATCAAAAAGATATTGGCAAGGAAGTTCTGTCAATCAGTGATGAGGCCATGCAGGTTTTGCAGGAATATTCCTGGCCCGGTAACATCCGCCAACTGGAAAACACAATTTATCAGGCAATGATCGTCACATCCTACGACACCATAGACACCGACTGTTTACCCGAAGGTATCTTCGACTCTTCAACTCCTGCTGATGAAAAGATAAACGAAAAAACTTCCAACGATCTCACTCCCTACCATGATGTAATCAAACAAACCCTCAAGCAGGCCCTGATGCAAACCGGCGGAAATATTCCCGGCGCGGCGAAAGCATTAGGAATCAGCCGTAGCACGTTTTATCGCATGCTAAAAAAATACCAGTTGAGCTAATTTCGTTCTGGCGCAATCCCATAATGGGACGGCTTCATCCCGAAATGGCATTATCCCATTCAACTCCCCACTCCCTCTCCCAATCATCTCTCTTAAACCTCTTGTTAAATAAACGTTTAAGGACTTTATCTTTTCCCCCACCTGTTTCGGCATAGGCCTTGCTCTTTAAGAGAATAGAAATACTTGAAAGGAAGGCTAGCCATGAAAAACTCAATCTCAAAGGGAACCCTGGCACAACCTAGCGGTGCCAGACTATGCCCGGAGGGAGTGACTTGCATTCAAGAAAAGCTGAATGCAAGTGCGGGCAACGGAGCCTTCCCCGTTGTCTGCAATTGGGGCCGGGATGGACCTCCTTTTCCCGGCCCCACCCCCAAATTAAATTAAACAAGCAGGAACAACAACAAGTGGAAGGAGAATTATCATGAAAAAATTAAACTTAATGGCAATCACTACCGTAATCACACTGGCTCTGGCGGGTAATGTTCAGGCAAAAAAAGCCAACTATGAAGAGGCAAAGGTTTCTAAGGGAGGGTCCATTTCAGGAAGCGTGATGTTCAAAGGCAATGTCCCCGCACCAATCCTGGAAGATTTGAGCAAAGGCAAGAATGCCGAGTTCTGCGCCACTCATCCAGATACTCAGGAGGGAGGAATCCGCCCCAGGCAGAAGGTCCTGGTTAAAGATGGAAAACTTCATGACACAGTAATCCTGATCGAAAATATCAGCAAGGGCAAAGCCTGGTCAGAAAAGACGGTGAATTTCGATTTCCGGCAATGCGATATTTTCCCCAAAGTAACGGTCATCCGCAAAGCACCTAAAGGTATGAAAGAAGGTTTAGTGCAAGTGACCAATCAGGACGAGAACACTCTACACAATCCACACGGCTATTCCATCAAAGGGGCTAACCGGAAGACGTTGTTCAACAAACCTCTTCCCTCTAAAGGATCTGTTGCCGATGTCACCAAATCTCTCAAACGATTAAAAGCTAAAAAGGATTCTCATTTTTTCCTGCAATGCGACCAGCATAACTATATGGAGGCCGATGCACGAATCGTTTGGAATCCTTATTACACGGTAAGCACAGATACCTTCACCCTGGATAATGTTCCTGCCGGTACTTACAAAGTCACCGCATGGCACCCATATGTTGGGGAAATGACTCAGGAAGTCACGGTGGCAGAAGGAACAAAAACCAACGCCAACTTTGAATTGGCGGCGAAGTGATTTCAACCTTCCTATCCTCCTTGTCATGGGTCATTAGCCTCCCCTCGGCAAGGGGGATAGAGAGGGTTGGTTTAATAACCATTTCTTAACACGAAAGAGGAGAAACCAAAATGAAAAAGACTTTACTAATAACCGCAATAAGTATCCTGTTCTTCAGCACCTCCACCTGGGCGGCCAGCAATTGTCCACAACCGAGGAAGACCAAGTCGGCCCCCTCCAACATCGCCTCACTGGATAAGACTGCCAAGGCGAATGCGGAAAACGGGAAAAAGATCTATGCCAAAAAAGCAAAACCTTTGGCCTGTAAAATGTGTCACGGAGAAAAGGGCGATGGCATGGGCAAACTGGGCAAGGCACTCAAACCTAATCCGCGCAACTTCACTTGTTCCGATACCATGAAAGAAGTTTCGGCGGGACAAATGTTCTGGATCATCAAAAATGGTTCCCCCGGAACCGGAATGGTCGCCCACAAAAAATCGATGAAGGATAAAGAAATCTGGGATGTGGTGAAATACATCCGCCAAAGTTGGGTTCACTAGTCAGCGTGACGCTGGACTCATTGGGCAATAGCTTTATTGAGCGAATAAAGAATTATCTCGG
This sequence comes from Nitrospina sp., assembly GCA_018664975.1. Taxonomy (GTDB): domain Bacteria; phylum Nitrospinota; class Nitrospinia; order Nitrospinales; family VA-1; genus LS-NOB. The sequence continues at coordinate 2,564 of JABIXH010000173.1, forward strand.
CGGAAAACTCGATTGGATCCCTCTTTCTAAAGAGGGGTCCGTTGAAGCCCCCCGTGTTGTATTCTTCCGAAGCCTTCGTGCCCCGGAGGGTAGGGTTGAGGTAAGAGTGATTCGAAATAGTTTTCTTAATGCTGGTGTAATTCCTTGGAGGGGAACTTAATCTGGCGAGCTAGAAGTATAGGCGGTTTGACGAGTTCTTGCTAGTTCCCCCCCACGGGAGTGGGATTCAATTTTTCCAGTTCGTGTTTTTTGATGAGGACTTCCAGTTTTTCATTAAAGGCTTTCGACTGGGTGATCTCCCTGCCCCACTCACTGCCAATCACCCCTGCTTCGCGGCTGATCTTGGGCATTTTTTCTTTCCACTCATTCCAAAACGGAGTCTCGAACATGGTGATGAGTTTTTTTACTGTCTCGTGCGACATATGTTTTTCATAAACCGGAATCACCCGCTTTACCAATTCCTCCATTTCCTTCTTTCCCATCAATTTATTAAAATCGCCCCAGAATGCTTCAGGAACTTTGGGAAAGCTCCCCGTCACCATCATTGAGACATTGTTCATGAGAGAGTCCTGCATATAACTCAACTGGTCCAGAATACCGGAAACTTTAAGCAGTTTACGGATGTCTTCGGTTTTGTCCGTTGCACAAAAAACCGGATTGACGATACCCCCCAACAGGACGAGCAAAAACAGGGCTGTTATTTTCACCTTGTTAAATAAACCCATTCATACCTCAACGATTCAGTTTTGTTTGATTTTTCGTAATGCAGAAATTGCGGCCAGCGAACCAGCATGGGGCAACTCATAATCCTCACCGATAAAGTTTTCATTCTCAACTTTAATCACAACCTGCCATTTCTGATCTTCTACTAAGTAGCTGGCATCAAAGCCCATATCCAGATTTACAAAATAGGCCGCCACGTGATCAAAAAAAGCATTATGGTCGGTTGAGAATTTGGGAACAATAACTGCCGGGTTATTGCTGATTTCTTCTAAATGCATTTTCAGGGTCAACTCACTCCCCGACCAGTGTTTCCAACCCATATGCAAAGCAAGGAGCAAATCAAGTTCCGGCCCCGAATTTTTCGGCACAGGCAATTTGATAAAATCATTTTCGGACATTGTTTTCTCCATTCCAATTTTGAAGCACAGATTATCATGGACAGGAAGCGCTGGCACCTGATTTTTTGGACTTCTCCCTTGACGAAACTCCCATCAGGAATTAGCCTAGTTCCCTTACAGACTCTATCCAAGATTTATAATGAGTTCAGAAAAATCCAAAGCAGAAAACTCAAAAAAAAACCTGCATGAAGCGGACTTCACGGGAGCCGATTTAAAAGAAGCGGACCTGAGTTCAGGGGTTTTGATTGAGGCGTGTTTAAAAGATGCCGACCTGAGTGAGGCCGACCTCTGTGAGGCAGATATCAGTTCTGCCAATTTTGAAGATGCCCGGCTCCACAGAGCGCTTCTATACCGGTCTCGCGCCCTAAGTACCAGCTTTGTACGAGCTACTTTGACCCAGGCAAATCTGGTCGAGGCGAATATGGTTTCCGCAGACTTTAGTCAGGCCAACCTGAAAGAGTCCGACATTGAAGGAGCCGATTTGAAAAACTCCTCATTTAAAAATGCTAACCTCAGCGACACCAATATGACGGGAGTGTTTTTATCCAACGCAGATCTTTCCGGTGCCGACTTCACCAATGCTGAGCTGATTGCCACTGACCTGACGCACTGCAATCTCACCGGTGCCAATTTCAAAAACACCTATATGAACCACGCCAATCTTTCCGGAGCCAACCTCCAGCAAGCAAGAAATCTCACCCCCGACCAAATAGAAACCACCTTCATCAATAGAGAAACGCAGTTCCCCGAAAATATAACCATCGTATGGGTTTCTGATACGGAATACGAGTTTGGTTAATCCTTTTCTTCCTCCCTTTTTCTTCAATTTTTGGGGAATTAATTTTTCTGTTTGCATATCTATACCAATAGAACAGTAACTCAGGGATTGAATTTTCCTGTTCAACCGGAAAGGATGTGATAGGCCATGGAAGATAAAACCGCTTCTGAAATCATGACACGCCCTGCAATATCAGCCAAGCTGAAAGCCTCTGCACGAGACATCGCACTTCAATTTATAACTGAACAATACAGTGGAATGCCTGTCACCGAGGAGGATGGAAAAGTCATCGGCATTGTGACGGAAATAGATATTTTAAAAGCCCTAAACGATGGACATGAACTTTCGCACCTCAACGCAGGCGACATCATGACCCGGGATGTGGCAACGGTAAACCCGGATACCCCCATCACTGATATGATCAAAATGATGGAGGAGTTTTCTATCATCCGGCTTCCGGTCGTCAAAGATGAAAAGCTGATTGGGGTGGTTTCTCGTGGAGATATTATCAGGAACCTCATTGAACCAGAGTTCATGAGTAATTTATAAAGTCCGGAGGGTAAGAAAAGTTTGGGGGAGCTTATGGTCGCTTGGCTTTTATTCTCTGCCAAACTTTTTGAGCCCTTATCAATTGGGTGAGGTCATCAATTTCAGCCCAGTCCGAACCATTCATCTGTAAAAAGTGAATCGGGTGTTCCTTTGCGACTTGAACCAGGCAGTCCATGTCATAACTGAGCTTGGGATTTGTATCAAACTGGGATTCGGCCAGTTGATTTATCCTGCTATAGAGGGACTGCGAAATTTTAGCGATCCCAATATACTCCCCGACAGGGTTTTTCACCTGGGCCCGGTTTTTTGATATCTGGGACACTCGGTTTTCAACAGCTTCCACATAAACCTCATCGCCTGCATGGGTCGTTCCTGACAGTAAGAGGCAGTCACTAAAAGGAACTTTTATTATTCTGGCTATCTCTCCCGGGGCGTAAATCAAATCTGATTCAAGCAGAATAAAATCGGAATCAATATATTCCCGCGCACACCAGAGGGAGTACATGGTGCCGGTCTCAGCAAATTTGGCGTTCTCAACCGTTTTAATTTGGGGATATGTTTCCTTCAGGTGCTCATAATGCTCGCCTTTATAACCTGTAACGATGATGATTTCATCGATTCCGCAGGAGATCAAGGCCTTCAATGAATGTTCTATAATGGGTAAATTTCCAAGACGGATAAATCCTTTCGGAATTTCTTCGCCCATCTCCTTCATCCTCAACCCCATGCCGGCGGCGAGGATAACTGCCTTAGTGATACCTTGACTCATAAGATTTTAATTTGATTCCTGTTTTTGAATGGGGCATTGACCGGATTCCAAATAGGTAATCGCCCGGTCCAATTGCATATGACTGCCAAACAGGACAAGGATATCCCCAGACTGTGTCGAAAACTCCTGACCGGGGTTAGGGTGAGGTTTGTTTTTTCTAACTACTGCTATGACAACCGCCCCCGTTATATTGGTAACATCTATATCTCCCAACATTTTCTCACAAGCCCAACTGCTCCCCAAAACCAGATAAGACTCGGTGAGGGTGGCCGTGAGGTAGGTCGAAAACTTTTTCAAGCTTTCGGTGTTTAACGACAGGCCTCTGAACATGCTGTACCCTTCAAGCCGGATCAATTCCACCTGTTGCTCGATAATATTATTGGGAATGCGGTAGTCACGCAATACCCGTGAAAAAATTTCAATTGAAGTTTCAAACTCCTCTGGAATTACTTCATCTGCCCCCGCAGTTTTTAATTCTTCAACCTGTGCGGTCAATCGGGTTCGCACCATGATCTTGACCTGAGGGTTCACCTTTCGGGCAAGACGCACGGATTTTTCCGTTGCCGCATAATCCGGGATCGAAAACACTATCATACGTGCCTCCTGCAATCCCACTCGGCTCAAAGTTTCCTCCTGAGTACAATCTCCATAATGAGTTTGGATTCCTTCTGTCAAAGCCCGCTTCACCTGCTCCCCATCAAGATCAAGAACGAGGAAAGGAATCTGCGTTTCAAGAAGCACCTGCGCCAGCGTTCGACCACCCAAGCCATATCCTACGATAATAACATGTCCCTTTAGAGCAGGTTTCTGCTCTGAATCGGTTTCTTCCGTTTTCCATTTGGAAAATATTCTGATAGAAAGTGCTGTGGATAACTGGATCATCAGGGGAGCAAAAAGCATGGAGAGAATCGAAACAATGAGCAAGAGCTGGTATTGATGGGAGTCGAATAAGCCCTGATCCAGTGCCATTGCAGAAAGAATCAGAGAAAACTCACCCACTTGTGCCAGGCGCAGACCTACCACAAAGGAAATCCTTAATGGCACTCGCACCAGCAAACAGGACAGGCCTGCCAGCCCCGCTTTCAACAAAATCACCAGCACAGTGAGAGCAACACAAATCCAAACCGAATCCACAAATACCTGCATTTGCAAAAGCATGCCCACCGAAATAAAAAAGATACTGCTGAAATAATCCCGTAATGGAAGAATATCGAGAATAATCTGGTGGTTGTACTCGGACTCCGAAATGATCATCCCCGCGATCAAGGCTCCCATTGCCAGAGTCAAACCCATTTTCTGCGATGCCCAGCCCGTAGCAAGAATGATAAATAGGACTGAAAGCGTGAGGTGCTCCTTATTTCCGACACGGGCAACCCAAACCAGAGCTTTTGGAACGATTAACCGCGATAGAAAAAATATCGCGACCACGGCGGTCAGAGATTTAACCATTGCAAATATAAAATCAGTGGCGGATGTGACCTCTGACTGTGCAAGAAGAGGCAGAAGGAGCATGATGGGAACCACACATAAATCCTGAAAAAGTAGAGTGCCAATACAAAGTTTTCCGTGCAAGGTATCTATTTCTGCCCGATCTGTAATCATTTTCATGACGATGGCCGTACTGCTCAAAGCAACGATTAGCCCCAAAGCGATGCTCTGATTTTGCTGATAGCCCATCTCAATAAAAAGGAACCAGACAACAGCTGTTGTCAACCCCAGTTGCAACCCCCCAACCCCTAAAATCGAGGCTAAATTTTTCAGTATGCGTCCAAGAGAAAACTCCAAACCAATCACAAATAGAAGCAAAATCACTCCTATTTCGGCCAGTTCCTTAACAGAAGGCACATCAGAGATCAGCTTCAACCCATAGGGTCCGATCAAAACCCCAGCAATGAGATAACCCATGACCGAGGGCAGTTTAATTTTATGGAATAGCAGGTTTATCGGGAGGGAAACCAGGAGTAGTACGGCTAAGTCTTCAATCAAATGGACCATAAATTCGCCCGAGCGTAAAAGTAACAGCTATGGAAAAGACAAAACCCTCTTGGGGTATTATACCGATGGAATTGAGAAGGGGAAGGAATGATATCAAACAATAAGGAAGCCCCTGTTCCGCCTGAAAAGAACAGGGGCTTCCAAATGAAGCATGAGGCCCAAACAACGGGAGGGGTTGGAGTCTCCCGACAAAAATATTTTTGAGTTACTTTTTGGCCTTAGTCATTAGCAAAGCGAAGAGCAAGAGCAAAATCCTCCAACCCATCTTTTTGCGCAATGGCGGCAATGTCCGAATAGGGGTCATGCCGGTCAATGGATTGAGCTGTCATGGAAGTATTATCCAATTGCGCCCGAACCTTGCTCACAAGATCGTCAAGAATGTACCGAAATCCTCCCTGATCCAATGCGCACTCAATATTTCCCCAAAAATCGGCTACCGGGTCTTTCATGATCCGATCCCCCTATAAAAATGGTTGCTAGAATTACAGTTTTCCAGAAGAAAACTTTACTCAAATAACCTATCGGTAATAAATACGGAATCTTCAGCCCAGTTGGACCCAATGCAAGGTGCAAAATGGTTTGAGGGTCGACCTTGGGAAACCAAGGAAAAACAAACCCCGCAAATGACGCCGAAAACTCTAATTAATTTTTCAAGAATGCAATAACTATAAAGAAATCAATTACTTTTGTCAACATTATTTATTTTTATTTTTTACCAATTTTGACTTAAAGACCCATAAAGCCTTATTTAAAAACAAGTTATAACTAAAAATTTCTAAGCCTAAACTCAAAAATAATATAAGCATAAACTATTGATTTTTCGATAGTAATTACCATCCCCAACAAGCATTAAAATATTTTAGCCAGTTTGAGCCATAATAATAAGGGTGGGTCAGGGTTGGGTAGACCCCTCACGAGTTCAGAAGTCTGGAGAAATTATTTTAAAATTTTTGTGGGTAGGATTGGGGAAAGGATTGTTTTTTTAAGAAACTGTTCGAGTAGAGAAAAAATCGATAAAATCAAAATTCACTCAAAATAGCTGGCACCGCAACCTTCCATTTCACAGATTTCCACACATTTTACCCGGACGTGGAAGGTATCGACCTTTTGCTTGAGTTGCAGGAATAACCAGCGGGCAATATTTTCTGCTGAGGGATTCAGTTCATCAAACGGAGGCACCTCGTTGATATTTTGATAATCCAGG
>JABIXH010000206.1 GCA_018664975.1 Nitrospina sp.
GGAGGGCTTGCAGTCGCCGTGGCAGAATCTTGTTTTTCATATGGGGGGGAGACTTTCGGGGCCACGCTCACACTGGAATCCACACTGAGAAATGACACATTGTTGTTCGGGGAAACCCAGTCCAGGATAGTTGTTTCTTTTCCTGAAGAACGAATCGATGAAATAGAAGATCTGGCAATGGCGTTTCCGGTCGACTTTTCCCTGATTGGAAAAGTCGGTGGGTCTCATTACACAATAAACGTCAATGGAAAAGAAGTCGTTAAACAAGAGATTAATATTATAAAAGAAATCTGGAAAACTTCTTTGGGGAACTATGCTGGACAAGTTACATGAAGAATGCGGTGTCGTAGGAGTATATGGCCATCCTGAGGCCGCCAATCTGGTTTATCTAGGACTCTACGCATTGCAACACAGAGGGCAGGAAAGTGCAGGCATCGTTGCCAGCACTCATTCCAAAATGCACCTTGAACTGGGCATGGGGCTGGTCGCAGATATCTTCGATCCCGCCAGAATTCTTAAATTACCCGGTCCTTTAGCCATCGGCCATAACCGTTACTCCACTGCAGGCAAAAGCGAACTGGTCAACGCACAACCCTGCATGATCAACTACTCGGCGGGTTCACTAGCCCTGGCTCATAACGGCAATCTGGTAAACGCCCAGACAATCCGGAAAGAATTGGGCACCAAGGGAGCCATTTTTCAGTCCACCAACGACAGCGAAGTGATTGTACATTTAATGGCCCAGTCGAAAGCCGAATCATTCGTGGACCGGGCCGCCGAAGCTTTGGGTCAAGTCAGCGGTGCCTATTCATTGGTCCTGATGACTGAAACGGAGTTGCTGGCCGCACGCGATCCGCACGGATTTCGTCCGCTTTGTCTGGGAAAACTCGATGGTGCCTACATTATTGCCTCAGAAACCTGTGTCATGGATCTCATCGAGGCGGAGTTCATTCGTGAAGTCGAACCCGGAGAGTTGATTCTTATCAACGATCAGGGAATTCAATCTTTTTTCCCTTTCAAGAAAGTTGAAAGCAAACACTGTGTGTTTGAACATATTTATTTTGCGCGTCCAGATAGCTATATGTTTGGGGAGCATGTGTATACAGCACGCAAGGAAATGGGCAAAGCCATGGCTCAAGAAAGTCCTGCCGATGTCGACCTCGTTGTTCCCGTGCCCGATTCAGGGGTTGTTTCGGCAATGGGTTTCTCCGAGGAAAGTGGCATCCCCTTTGAAATGGGCCTCATCCGTAATCATTATGTCGGAAGAACTTTCATTGAACCGCAATCACAGATCCGACATTTTGGAGTAAAACTAAAACTGAACGCAGTGAAATCAATTATCAATGGTAAACGCATTGCTATCATTGACGACTCCATTGTTCGCGGAACCACCAGCCGAAAAATTGTAAAAATGCTTCTAGAGGCAGGGGCCAAAGAAGTCCATCTTCGAATTTCAGCTCCACCAATTTTGCATTCCTGTTTTTACGGCATCGACACACCCAACAAAGAAGAGTTGATCGCCCACAAACACAACCTTGAAGAAACGCGCAAGTACCTGGCCGCAGATTCTTTGGCCTACCTCAGCCTTGAAAAAATGATGAGCGTTTTGGAAAATGGGGAAAAGAAATTTTGCTCCGCCTGTTTCGATGGCAATTATCCTGTCCCGATTACGGACAAAAAACTAGACACCGATCAGTTGGGCTTATTTGCTGACGAGAGTTTCAAATAAATATAGAAACGTGGGATGGACAATAATATTTTACCCCTGCTAGTTACCTTCCCCTGTAGATGCCTCGACCTGCGGTGATACCTGAGTATCTTCTAATATTTCCCCCAGTTCATTGAGTCCCTTACGATACTGAGCCAATGATTGGTCCAGCTTCTCCTGCGACTCCAGAACCTGGCGGTAAGTATTGCGAATCTTGTCATAGTCCGTCTTACTTAAAAGAAGTTTCTGACCCTTTACAGACCCTGATGAAGCAGGCAACTGGGTTTGGGTACCCGCCCCTGTTTGGGCAAGGGGTAACTCGGATTCACGGGAATATCCAGTAAAAATTTTCTCCAGCGCTTCATCCAGAGTTTGCTCCATAGCTATGCTGTCTTCATAGCCTACTATAACGCGCTTGAGTTCTGGAATCTTGCCAGCATCCGCTTTCAAGTATAAAGGTCGCACATAAACCAGCGACTCTTCAATGGGGATGACCAGAAGGGTCCCCTGAATAACACTTGATCCCCGTTGGTCCCACAGCGAAATCTGTCTGGAAATCTCAGCTTCCTGATTGATCCGGGCCACCATCTGACTGGGACCAAAGACCAACTTCTGTTTAGGAAACGTATACACATCCAGCTTGCCATATTGTTCTCCATCACTTCGCGCCACCATCCAGGCTGAAAGATTGCTCTTTCCTCTGGGGGTATAGGGAAGCATGAGAATGTATTCCTCGCGATCCTCCTCTGGCAATTTCATGATGGTGTAATAAGGTTGCATAATGAGTCCATCAATTTCTGGTATCTCCCATTGATCTTCCTTGTTATAGAAAACCTGTGGCCGCTTCATATGATAAGTGGCATAAATAAAGGTCTGAATCTTAAACAAGTCAGTCGGGTAACGAATATGGCTTCGCAAATCTTTCGGCATCTGGCTCAGGTCCTGAAACAGGTCGGGGAAAATATTCCGATAGGTCTGGATGACCGGGTCAGTCTGGTCAGCAATATAAAAATTCATCGAACCGTCATAGGCATCTATAGAAATTTTTACGGAGTTGCGCACGTAATTTCCGAATCGAGGAATTTTCGGGGAATAAGGAAAATTGTCACTCACTGTATAAGCATCATAAAGCCAAATGAGACGACCTTCTGAAATCACGAGATAGGGGTCATTGTCCAGCCGGAGAAAGGGAGCGACCTTCTGAACCCGGTCGGTGATATTGCGGTACAACAGAACACGGCTATCACTATTAATATCCTGAGAAAAAATAATTTTCAGAGCTTTAAACCGCGCCGCCAAAACAAGTTTTCGAAAAAAGGACCCAACCTCAAAACCGCCTTTGCCTTCATAGTTCTTGTAGACATTTTTCTCCCCTTCAGGGTAATCGAACTCCTTGGTTCCGGTATTCACAAAAACGTGATCGTTGGCCAGTTCCCCAAAATAAATTTCGGGACGTGTTACCACTAGATCCATATTAGATCGAGGAGGAATATCTTTAATGAATAACACGGGGAGTCCTTCTGGAGTAATCTGATTTACTGGACTCAGCGAAACACCATAGCCATGCGTAAAAGTCAGGTGCTCATTAATCCATGTGCGGTTGGGCAAATTGGAAGACAATAGCTCTCTCGGGGAAAGCAATGTCTGACGATACTCTCCGTTAATTATGTAACGATCATTATCGACAGATTGGAACTGGTAATAGGTTCGGATTTCCTGAATCTGCCCCAGAGTATCGAGAAGCGGTCCCTGATCCCAGAGCCGGATATTTTTAATGGTGGTCGCGTTGCGTCGAATACTATCAGCGGTCAGGGATGCAGACCCGGAGAGCTCATGTGTCCGGGTCTTACTTAGACCATATGCGGTTAAAGCACCAGCAATGGTATGCTCAATATAGGGGGTTTCCTTGACCAGTTCGTTAGGAACTACCACAAATTTTTGTAATATCTTTGGATAAAAGTTGCCTATAAAAAAAACCAGGGCCAATCCTACAACCGAAAACACTATCTTTTTCATACCTGGCCGGACGAGGCCCAAAAATGAAAATGCGGCAGAAACCAGAGAAGTAAAGATCAAAAGATAAAGAATGGGGATCTTCCCATAGGCATCGGCGAACCCGATCCCCGCTATCAAACTATTTCCCTCTGTCAAAAGCTCGTATCGTTGCAGATAAAACTCACTTGCAAAAAGCAGGAAGAATAAACCTACAAGCCCCGAAAGGGTGCGCCGTGCATCAGGAAGAACCACCACACCTGTCGGGCCAACATAAATAAATCGTTTGAAGAAATAAACCAAACCCACACCGATGGAAATCACGATCATGGTTTCCCACAGCAAGGACTTCACGAGCATCCAAAGAGGCAGGGTAAAAAAGTAAAAAGAAATATCTTTACCAAATATGGGATCAACCTCGCCATAAGGAGAAGCATTAAAGAACTGCAGAAGAGTTTCCCATTGTTGCGCCATCACCAGCCCCGTCATGACGGCCAAAACCAAAGGGACAACAAGAATCAGCAGTTTTAAATTGCTGGCCATAAAATCAAGCAATGGCACTTCTCTCCGAACCTGATCTGACAAGAGGATAGGCAAATGAGAGGTTTTCTTGAGCACCTGATGTAAGAAACCGTATGTCAGCAGGAAAAACGAAATTCCCGTCAGCATTCCAAACCCAAATTGCGATAACAACACCGTCCATAAAACCGAGGTGAAGCCATGGCTTTCAAACCATAACCAGTCAATATAAAAAGAAATAATTTTATCGGCAAATAGCGAGCCGGCAAAAACCACAGCCGCTAAAATGAACAACCATTTTTTCATTGTTTGCATCGCTTTACCTTAATTACCTTTCCATTTTATAGAACAACCCATAGAAGGAATCTGGTCGCTGGGCAATTCTTTTCCTGCAATAATCAAATCTATCGCTTCTTTCAAATTTCTCTGGGTTACTTTTTCTTCATGCTCCCAGTTATCATCAATCCTGCCTCGATACAAAAGTTTCCGTTCAGACCCATAAGCATAGATATCTGGAGTGCATACGGCATCATACGCTTTAGCTGTCTCCTGAGTAGCATCAAATAAATAAGGAAAGTTTAGCCCTTTCTCCTTTGCAATCTTTTTCATGCTCTCAAAGGAATCATCGGGGTATTTTTCCGCATCATTGGAATTTATCCCCACAAACTGGACTCCCAGACCCTTGGACTCTGCTTGCAAATCAATCAACCGCTGGAGTACCTCTTTTACATAGGGACAATGGTTGCACATGAAAATAACAACCAATACATTTTTCTCAGAAAAACTGTCCAGGGAGTACATCTTTCCATCCACTCCGGGAAGATTGAAACTAACTGCAGGGGTCCCAATTGGAACCATGGTTGAATGCATTAAAGCCATTATTATTTTTCTAAAAAGAATGGATAAAAAGGATTTCGATTCCTATTAACTAATATCTCCATGAAAGTCCGGGTATTGCTCATGCTATCAGCCCTTGGGAACGGACTCAATATAAAACCCCCAGTTTTTCAGGATGAAGACTTGCAGGTCATCCCTGTAACCCGGCAGGTATAACAGGCCGGGTGGGACAAGGGGAAAGGGCGTAAGGTTTCTTCGATATTATTTCCCATACGTGCATTCGGATTATCAACGAGAATCGGGCAAACATATACACCTTCTCCGGTCGCCATGCGCGAAGTCGCACACTGGAGTTGTGTGATATCAAAGTTTTCAAAGCATTCTTCCGTCACACGCTCTTCCTCGTTATAAGAACGATCATTATCGGCCAGTTTACCCAGTAGAAAGCCGGGCAGTATTTTGATTTTCGGTTTTGGAACTTCATGGGAGCGGAGGAAGTCAATAAACTTCAATTCCATTTCCCTATCTTGCTCTTCCTCCCAGGTGCGTGTAATGGTGAGTATCGGTGAAAAACCCACCTCCGCAAGACAGCCAATACCAGCTACAGCTTTTCTATAAGCATTTTTTCCGCGTACAACATCATTGGCCTCTTCTTCAAAGCTTTCCATACTCACCCTGAATTGCAAAGGATGGTTGGAGGCATCCTGAATCTCTCTCAATCGCAAAGCCTTTTCAGCCGTAATCTGTGTCCCATTGGTCAGAACATCCAGAGGGCCGTAACTCAGAATGCAGGTAAGGATTTCAAAAATCTCCGGGTTGATAAATACTTCCCCGCCGGTGATATAATAGTCTTTAACTCCCAGAGTTTTGGACTCCACCAGCCTTTCCTTTACCTGACTCAGGCTCATCATAGAGATAGTATCGTTCTTCGGTCCGCAACTGATGAAACAATGCGTGCATTCCAGGTTGCAGAGCGTACCGCCAACCTGCATCCATAGCGTTTCCATGCTTTTCAACGGTACCGCCGGAATGCTTCTTTTATCTGTTTTTTTTACTTGAGTATCCATATGAGAGTCAAAGCCCCGCTGATTCAAAAGAGTCGCTAACATTCCTGATACGCAACTTGCGTCGGAGTGCCGCAAAACCTGCCGAGGTTTTTTTTCCTAATCCAGACCGATACACCGGAGTCACCGCTAGCCGAGCCAAGAGAGGGTCTTCTGTAAAAAACCGGGTATCGAGAGGACTCAAAAAACGGCATGTAGGATACAACCATTTTAACGGCAAGCGGTTGCGTTGAACCGCTTTATCCATATGTTCAGCCAATTCCACCAACTCCCGATAACTGTTTGGCTTTTCGACCCCATCACGTTGCAGGAAAATCAATGGAACGACTCCCATGTCCGCCAACCGATCAATTTCCTCCATATAGCGCACGTGCGATTCTTTCCCGAGAGCCAGGTCAGTCCAAACCGTACCGGGTTGGAAAACTCCCGCAGCATATTCCAAAGCAGAATGCACCTGTTTCAGGGTCATCATTTTTTTCGATTTGACCGATCCTGAAAAACCGCCTAATGGAAAATCAATGATGTCAAACCCGGATGCGTAAATGAGGTCAATAGTACTATGGTTCAAAGGAGGAAACCCTTTGAGCGCTACAAAGGTATTAAAACGTTTTTTAATCGCCTCAACCAGAGGAGCCAATCGGCTAAAACCTCGATCAGTTTCTTCGCTGAAATCCATATTCAATTGAACCAAATCCGCAGAACCTTCTTCAAAGGCAGACTGGATAACAGAAAGAATGGCTTCGACCGGCATACTCAGTTTCTTTCCCCGACCAATAGATCGAAGAAAAATATTCAGGCAATACCCATCAAGACAAATATTTTCAGAAATCGGTGTACGTTGTTTCAACTGCCGCTTGAGAAATTCCGGAACCGGGATGATGTTGACATCAATTTCCCCTTCTGTCATATGGAGTCTCAACCGATCTTCATGAAAGACCAATTTGGGGCCAAGCTGTTCCAAAGGATTCAAAGTTGCCTTGACGATAAAATCACCTGCCAACGCAAGGGTAATCTCCTCGCCCGGTTCCCCAGAGCAAAGGCCTCCTGAAATTTCTGCAACACCCTGCAGTAAATCGGGGATGGTAATGCCTCTCTGGATCAAGCCCAGTTTTATTTGTCCGTGATAAATTTTATCCATAGCCATCATCGATCCAGAATCTTCTGGTGGATGCCGCCAAAGCCGCCAGAGGACATAACCAGCACCACATCTCCACTTTCAACATTTTCGGCTATAAAGGTGACAATGTCATCCACTTCCGCAATAAATTTGGCATTGACTCCCTTTTGCCGAATGAGGTCTACCACCCGCTCAGGGTCCAGCCTGTCTTCCTTTTTGATTTTGTCTGGAGCAAAAAGACCCCCAAACACGACCTGGTCGGCGGCGAGAAAACTGTCTGGGAAATCCTGTTCAAACACCTTTCGCCTGGAAGTAGCCGACCGGGGCTCAAATACCGCCCATACCCTTTGTCCCGGATAAGCTTCTTTCACGGCTTCCAAAGTTAATCGAATGGCAGTGGGATGATGGGCAAAATCATCCAACACCGTTACACCATTCTTAACTCCGACCACCTCTTGTCGCCTTTTGATACCTTGAAAAGATTTAAATGCAGAGTTTATTTCATCGGTCTTCAGGCCTAACCCCAGGCAAAGAGCCGCCACCGCCGCCGCATTCTCTACATTGTGCCGACCCATCATGGCTAGCTGAAAGTCTGCTCTTTTTTCACCTTGAAAAGACAGGGAAAAATAACCGTACCCCCCCTCAAACCGGTAGTCCTCAATCCGCCAATCGGCACCCTCAAAGTAACCATAAGTTTCAATTCTACAAACCGCTTCTCCCAGGACATCCTGAATATTTGCATCTGCATGTTTAACAAGTATAACCCCATCAGGCCGGATAAGACTCACATACTTGCGAAAAGCGTCTTTTATCTGGTCCAGATCTTCAAAAATGTCAGCATGGTCAAACTCAATGCCAGTCAGTATCGAAGCGTCCGGACGATAATGCAGGAACTTGGGACCTTTATCGAAGAAAGCGCTGTCGTATTCATCGCCTTCGGTAACAAAATAATCTCCCTCAGGCACCTGATGGTTGTTGTCGAAATTTTTCAACC
>JABIXH010000242.1 GCA_018664975.1 Nitrospina sp.
CTTTCTGTACTTTTTGGCGCATGGCAGAGAAAAAGGCTTTCTTTGCCCCGGCAAACAAACATTACAACTGCCCGATTGGAGCCATGATACTGGGGATAGAGATGCCCAAGGAAGTGCAGGAACAACTTGGGGGTCTGGTTAAAAAAATGTGCGAATGCTCCTACCTGTCAGAAGATGAGCCCGCAAATATTCCCACCCTCTCTCAGAAAATAAGTGGCGTTGTTTATGGGCCTTTAAAAAACTTTCCGGTGGAACCCCAACTAATATTAATGTGGCTAAAACCTTCACAGGCGATGATTTATAACGAAGTCTTAGGATGCTGTAAATGGTCTGAAAGCATGGATTCAATGGCCTTGGGCCGCCCGGCTTGTGCTGTGATTCCAACTACCTTGAATAAATCGCCTTTTGGAATGTCGTTAGGTTGCACTGGAATGCGTACCTTTACGGAAGTCAGTGACGATCATATTCTTGCCACACTCAATTGCAAAGAAATTGATTCTTTTCTGAAAAGTCTCGAAACGACTGTGTCGGCAAACAAGGAGATGAAAGAATATTATCTAGATCATAAGAAAAATATCACTGGTTAATATATTCCATAATTACTATTGGGGAATAATAACTTTAAAGGAGACGAAATTATGCCAAAGAGAAAGATTGAAGTTTTTTCGAGCGGTTGTCCCATTTGCGAGCCTACTGTGGACCTTGTAAAGGATTTAGCATGTCCTTCGTGTGAAGTGATTGTTTATGACTTAACCGAAGATGCCAATAAAGAAATCAAAAACAAGGCCACCTTATATGGAATCGAACGAATTCCTGCTGTTGCGGTGGATGGGAAATTATTGGAATGCTGTGAATTGAGTTCGGTTTCCGAAGATAGTTTATGTCAGGCTGGAGTGGGGAGCGCTTAAATTTAATACGATTTGAAAGGTTTTTATAATGTCGTTTGTCTACATGAAAATTCTTGAGTCTCGTCCTGAACGTTACGACATAGGCATGGGTCTGTTGACTTTAGGATCGCTGTCAAAAATAAAACAACAAATAGCCAACCATGCTCAACCAGGCAATCAGGTCCTCGATTTGGGCTGTGGCACCGGAACATTGGCGAAAATGTGTATTGATCGAGGGGCGCTGGTGACCGGAGTGGATTCCAACAGCGGTATGCTTGCAGTGGCAAAAAGAAATTCTCCTACCGCAAACTACCTAAATATTTCTTTAAGCAACCTCGATGAGCATTTGGAGGATGAATCGTTCGATATTATTTTGAGCACTCTTGCTTTCAGCGAATTAACTCGCGCAGAACGAATTCATGTTATGAAGCAGATTAAAAGAGTTTTAAAGAATGGCGGAAAAGTTCTCATTGGAGATGAAATTATTCCTGATAACTTTCCAGCTAAATGCTTTTACTATGCCTTCAGGTTACCTATGCGACTTCTTACCTGGATAATGACTCAAACTACAACCAATGCGATTCCCAGTTTTGAGGAAGAGGTTCGGGAGGCTGGCATGAAAATAGTCAACTCCAAATCATATATGTGGGGTATGTTCCTTCTTTTGGAAATTGAAAAATGATTGGATGGATTAAAGATATTTATCAAACTCTGTTTCGTTTTGCCAGATTCCCGTGCGAACCAGAAACCATTGCTGTAGGCAACCCAGATAAAACTTCCCCGATCTTGGTCACCTGCAATTTTGATTACACCGTCAGGCATTTAAAAGAATATTTACAAAAAGAGGCTTTAGATTGCTTCCTCTTAGTAGTGAACACCAAAGGCACTAATGTCTGGTGTGCCGCCGCCGAAGGAATTTTTACTACAGAAACAGTTCTTTCTCACTTGAAAGTTTACGATGTAGGAGAATTGGTGAATCACAATAGGTTAATACTTCCTCAACTCTCGGTAGCTGGAATCAAAAGAAAAGAACTTAAAGAACAGGGTTGGGAAGGCATATATGGCCCGGTTTACTTCACGGATCTAAAAGAATTCTTAAATAATGGGTTGACCAAAAACAAAGATATGCAGGCTCTGGAATATGGCTATTGGGAGCGATTTAAAATGGGCCTCAGCCACGCAGTTTTTTGCACCTTGGTTTGTGTAATTCCTATATTTATTTTCGCCTCCGATTGGTGGATACAAGGAATCGGGTTAGTCTGGTACTTTGCTTTTAGTATGCAATTGATTGAACATTTTATTCCCTTTGAGAGATTATTGTACAAAGGACTGGTGTTATCACTACCCGTATTAGCTCTTGCTCTAACATCAATATCAGATCCTATATTAAAAACCCAAGCTACATTGGGGATAATTGCCTTGGGAGGTTATATTGGATATGATGCACAAGGGCATTCACATTTAGGGCAAAACCAAAAATCGGGTGGAATTTTTGCAAAAATATTCGTATTTTTGATTCTTGTTTATGGAGGCACGTTGTTGCTATGAAAAAATATGTAGATTGGGACAAGATAGAAGAAGAAACCGTTTCTTCAGAAGAAGCCTGCGAATGTACAAGGAGCAAATTGCAATCGCTAATTGATTTTGTTATAGATTTGCTGCCCAAGAAAAAGGAAGCTTCCTGTTGTGATGAAATAAATCCAACAGAAAAAGGCCAATGCAATGACAACTGATTCAGCAAAAAAGATTGTGACTTCCATTTGTCCCACCTGTGGTTGCTCTTTAGTTCGACTTGGAATTGGTTCAGAACGATGGACAACGACCATTTACGAAGGCAAAGAATATTTCTTTTGTTGCCAAGGTTGCACGGACCTTTTTAATGAAGAACCTCTACGATATCTTGAGGAAACGAAGGATTTGGTAGTGTGTCCGACATGTTTGGCGGAAAAACCCGTTCAGTGGACGGTACGAATGGAAATTGCCGGGTGGGAAGTATTTTTTTGCCGATGTCCTTATTGCCCTGAAGTTTTCCAAAAAGACCCGGAGCAATATGTTAGGCGGATGCAGGGTGAGATTCCCTATGAAGGGGTGTTTGGTCAAGCTGGATGTTGCCCATCTGAGTGACACATGTGCTTGTTGGTTATGCCCTGCTTTTTAAACTTAATGCAAGGGTATATTGCCGAAGCATGGACTAGATTTTATAACCCTTCGAGAGCCTCAGGGTGACTCAGCATGACATCCTTCTTTAATCCAGACTTTGCAAGGGCCATCCGTCTGACTCGTCTTTGCGAGGAGTCAATGACAACGAAGCAATCCAGGGTTTCTGGATCTACCCCTTCGGGGCACAAAAGCCAAAGAAGAATATAACGGCCACGCCTCCTTGCGGCTCGCAATGACGTTCGCAAGAATTGTGCAATATTCCCCCCCTGATGCTATGTTCCTTCATCAGCTTTAATGCAGTTGCTGGAAACCAGACAGGGATTTAGAGCAAGTGGACGTTGGGGCAGCATAAATAAGCTACCCCAATGTCTATTCTGCCTAAAACTCTTCAACAATAACAACTCCTGGTGCCCCGGCACCACCAGCGTGAACACTGGACGCA
>JABIXH010000320.1 GCA_018664975.1 Nitrospina sp.
CTGGCCGTGGTGTAGACGGTGAAAACTGTATCAACCTCGACTTGCGCCATTTGGGTAAGGAACGGATCATGGAACGCCTGCCACAAATTCGGCAATTAGGCATCGACTTTTTGGGTATCGACTGCATTACCGATTGTCTTCCCATTCAACCAACCGCACATTATTCGATGGGGGGCATTCCTACTGATAAGGATTGTCACGTTATCAGCGATGAAAAAGGCACTCGCATGAACGGGTTTTTCGCCGCTGGAGAATGTGCCTGTGTCTCCGTACATGGCGGAAATCGCCTGGGAACAAATTCCCTTCTGGAAGCCGTGGTGTTTGGAGAACGTGCGGGTAAATCCGTGCTGAAATATGCAGTCGGCATTGACCACGGAAACGTCAATCAAGGACAGGAGAAGGCTAAGGTCCTAGAAAAATTTGAAGATATTTATCAAAGGGATGGCTCAGAAAGCTATAACGATATCCGTGATGCAATGAAAGAAATTATGATGAGTCATTGTGGGGTTTTCCGCGATGAAGAAAAACTTAAAGTCTGCATTGAAACCTTGAAAGGACTGCAAGAGCGATTCAAAAAAGGTAAAGTAACGGATAAAGGCAAACTGTTTAATACTGAAATTTATGAAATTATGGAATTGGGAAATATGCTGAGCGTAGCTGTACTCATTGCCACTGCCGCTCTTCGAAGGAAGGAAAGCCGGGGCGGACATTTCCGTACGGATTACCCGAAACGTGATGACGAAAACTTTCTCCATCATTCAATGGTATTTGCCACACCTGATGGGTTGGAAATAAAATCAAAACCCGTTGTTATCACCAAATATCAACCTGCAGAAAGAACTTATTAATGGCGACTTTCAGGATCAAGCGCTTCAATCCGGAAAAACAACCAGAACCTTATTTTGAGGAATTCCAACTGGATATTCCCCCTGGGGCCACACTTCTGGATTGCATGAACCTGATCAAGTGGACCCTGGATGGAAGTTTCTCCTACCGGATGTCCTGCCGAAGTGCCATTTGCGGTTCTTGTGCGGTCAAGGCTAATGGACATGCCCTGTTGGCTTGTCAGCGTCAGGCAGAACATATTATTCAAAACGATGAGACCATTACACTGGAACCCTTAGGCAATATGAAGCCGGTGAAAGATCTGGTGGTGGATTTCACTCCGTTCTGGGACAAGATTAACAAGGTCAAACCGTATCTGGAACCTAAGGAAGCACCGCCGGAAAAAGAACGGCACCAATCCCCACAAGAGTTCAGATTGATCGACGATTCGAGCACCTGCATCATGTGCGGGGCTTGTTACTCCGATTGCAATACGCTGGAAGTTGATGATAATTTTCTAGGGCCTGCGGCCCTGGCCAAGGCACAACGATTTGTGGGCGATTCTCGCGACTCTCAAACTCTGGAGCGGGTCAAAGAACTTAGTGAACCGGGAGGCATCTGGGACTGTACGCATTGCGGAGAATGTGTAGAGCGTTGTCCGAAACCGGCTCGTCCGTTTGACCGGATCAAGGAAATTATGACGGTGGCCTTGGACAAGGGTGTGACAAATAACGTCGGAGCCCGACATGCGATGTCATTTTTTAATTCTGTTAAAAGGAGTGGCAACCTGAATGAGAACCGGATTCCCGTTGAGTCAATGGGGTTTTTCAATATCCCCGGATTACTCAGCCTGGTCCCAGTGGGACTCAGGATGCTTCTGAAAGGTAAAGTTCCCCCGGTCATCCATCACTCTATTGAAGAGGTGGATGATGTTAAACGAATTTTTAAGGAGTTGGATCAATGAAGTTTGCCCTGTTTACAGGATGTGTTGCCAAAGGGGCGACCCGTGAATTGATGCTTTCTACCACGAAGGCCGCCGAGGGTCTCGGCTTTGATTTCATAGAAATGAAAAGTGCTTCCTGCTGTGGTGCCGGGGTTGTTTCGGAAAAAAGTCCTTTGCTGGCAGATGCGCTTAATGCGCGCTCATTTTCTATTGCCGAAAAACAGGGACTCGATATTGTCACTATCTGTTCAACTTGTCAGGGTACATTGAAAAAAACAGAAGCTCATCTCAATGAAGATGCCGATTATAAAAAGCAGGTTAATGATATCCTCGAAGAAGGTGGACATCAATATAACGGCAAGACCCGAATCAAACATTTTGCCAACATCCTTGCAACTGAAGAGGGAATGGCAAGATTGAAGGAACGTATAAAACGACCCCTGACTGGGTTAAAAGTTGCGGCGTTTTATGGTTGTTATGTTCTGCGCCCCTCAGAGCGTTCGGACTTCGAGAGTCCAGACAACCCAACCGGTATGGAAGATATTTTTGCAGCTTTGGGTGCGACACCCGTTTATTACCCCAGTCGCGTTAAATGTTGTGGCTTTCCCATCGTCATGATGAATAAGGATGCTTCTCTGGGTATGTCAGGCAACGCTTTGCTGGATGCCATTGAGCACGGTGCCGATGTGGTGGCGACCGGTTGTCCCCTCTGTCACCTGAGTCTGGATTCATATCAGCCAGAAATCGAAGTTCTACAAAAGACCAATAACTCCATCCCCGTATTACACCTTCCCCAACTCGTTGCTTTGGCGTTGGGCTATTCTCCTAATGAATTGGGGATGGATAAGCATATTGTCTCAACCCTCAAGATCAACGAAATCCTCGCCACCTCTTAACTGGAATCTTCCGTCACTAATAGAGGATGCGAAGAATTTTGTGTCGGGTTTTACCTGTAGTCAGGAAAGAGCGGGATTCCTGGTTAAAAAAGACATCTCTAAGATTTCCGGCAACTTGTTAACTTAAAAGTCACTGAAGCTTGACAAAATTGTGACATTAAGAATTTAAATTTTCGCTCTGTAAATTAGGTATGTAAACCTATTGTTTCATTAATTGAGCCTTTAAATTATTTGGATGCTAAGCAATGAATGAAATCCCAAAAGATAAATTACTTATTGTGGATGATAACGAGCAACACTGCAATGTCGCGAAAGAATTCCTGGAGGATGACTACGATATTGAAATTGCTCTTAACGGGGAGGAAGCCATTTCCAAAATATATGACTTTAATCCTGTAGTAATTCTTTTGGATGTCAGGATGCCAAGATTAACCGGAGACGAATTGGTGAAAATGATTAAAGCCTGGAGACCAGAAATGATTGTCATTATGGTTACAGCCGATCTCAGTCCGGAAATTGAGCGAGATTGTATGCAGAATGGTGCATCCATTTGTTTGAGCAAACCAATAAATTTTGGTTTCCTAAAGGAAACAATCAGGAATCTATTGAACCCTTAATTCAGATGTACGCAAGAGTGGTAGCTTCTCATTTACCTTTGTGAACCTGTTTGAATTTTAATTTATTTGCCTTTGAAAGTATTCTACCTATGGTTTTATGCCTGTATTGAACCCCGCCTGAAATCCATGCCCTCAATAAGTGAGGCAGGTCACTCCTGCAAAATGATCTTCCCCTGTTTGTTTTTTCGTTTGTGAATTGTTAGCGAATTGAACATTCGATAAGGAAAAGCGCCACTTAGGTGGATAACTTCTTGACGTAATAGTTACTAGAGTGTGGTCGAGTTGTGACAGTGACACGCTATAATTTTTTCTTGTAATTTTAAATTTAAGAATCACTAATTAATGATTCTTCAATGCTTTGGAAGCAAAATAATGGGCGGGAAAGAGAAATACAAATTATTGATTGTGGATGACAATCAAAAAAACTGTCAGGTCGCGAAACGATGTATGGAGGATTGCTACGAAATTGAAATTGCTTTTGATGGCGAGGAAGCCCTTTCCCAAATAAATAGATTTAATCCTGCAGTGGTTTTGCTTGATATCAGGATGCCAAAGATAACTGGCGATGACTTGGTGAAAATTATTAAAGCCGGAAAACCAGAAATTATTGTCATCATGGTTTCTGCCCATCTCACCCCGGAACTTTCGAAGGATTGCATGCAAAACGGTGCATCCGCTTGTTTTAACAAACCCATAGATTTTGATTTGCTCACGGAGACGATCGACAAGTTTCTGAAGCCTTAATGCAGATGCATTCAGCAGGTTCAAAATCTCAATTTAAGTTCAGATATCGGTATGGTCCTTCCAACCACTCTTAGTATACCGGTGTGTTAACAACCGAGGAAAAGCGCATATTGGCTATGACTTCTCTCAGGATTAATGGGTTACCGCCGAATTCTTTTTAAGACGTATTTGGGTTGTTTTTATGTTCTTCTCACAAGATTCTGGCAATTGAACTACTTTGAACCAGAATTTAATTAAAGCATCTAAGTTATTGGCAAACTGGGTTCGATTTGGCAGTTTTTGAATAAAAGCGCTTACCCCAAATTGGTAGGATTGGTTAACGATTTCTCGTTCATTGGAGGAACTTAGGATAATGACCGGAATATGGTGAAGGCTCTTATTTGATCTGATCTCACGCAACACCTCAAGGCCATTTTTTCTTGGCATATTGAGGTCCAGGAAAATCATATTGGGTAAATAAAAATTCTCTGAGGATAGATTCGATTCTTGTTTGTGCAAAAAATTTATACACTCTTCACCATCTTTCATCCAGCGGACTTCGTATTTAGTATTTGAAAGTTCGAACGACTCCATGAAAAACTGAAAGTCATCTTCATCGTCCTCAGCAACTAAAATGTAAGGCCGCATCTGAATCTCCCGTACTTGTCGCCTTCAAGTTAAAAATGATAAATTTTCTATAAACAAATCAAAGCTTTATTTGTTACTGAAGTGTCGCAATCTTGCCATAAACACGACAAATATAACTGTTAAAGTACGAGCGATGTTGCATGAACAAAAATTTAGACATGAATGATGACTGCCTGTAAATTTTAGATATATCGAACTAATTTGTCAATTAATTAAATAATTCAACCTATTAGTTCCTTTTATATTGCCCTTTTTGACCTATTCTAGATATATCGGGATGATAATTATTGAGCTAATATGGCAAAAAAAATCTCGGCTATAGAAAAACTAATAGGTTCCCGGATTACAGAAATTCGTATATCCAAAGGCCTCACTCAGTCACAGCTCGCAGAGAGGATTAATGTCAGCAACGAGACGATTTCACGACTAGAGCGAGGTGTCTCAGTGCCCTCCTTGAAAACGCTGGAAAAAATGGCTGGATGTTTGAAAATGCCTTTAAGTTCGTTTTTTTCCTTTGAGCACCTTCCTATAAAAAATCCTGCCTTCGAAAGGGAACTCGCAAAACTTATCGCCCTCATGCGCAAAAGAAATATCAAGGAACTTTCCATGGTGCATGCAATCTTAAAGGTTGTTTTTAAAAACATTAAAATTTAATTTGACGAATATTTTTTAGTTCCTGGAGTCCAGTCGCTCATAGGGTTCTAAGTTATGGGTAAAAATTTTCTTAAGAAAAAACGCCTCCCAGTTGCTGAACGGGTTAATATCATTGCATCAATGATTTAAGGGCGATGATTTGCAGACTTCTTTTAAAAAACAAAGTGCCGTACTGATAACCGGTGTTGTAGTTTTTCTTGCACTGCTTATTCTGCCAGCCCCCGAGGGGTTGAACCCTGGCGCACAGCGCATGCTGGCAGTGACAGCCATCATGGCGATCTGGTGGATCGGTGAGGGAACCTCGCTGGCGGTGACTGCTTTGTTGCCTCTTATCTTATTTCCGTTGCTGGGCATCCTTCCCAGTAAGCAGGTTGCTCCCAATTACGCCAACCACCTCATCTTTCTGTTTCTGGGTGGATTCATGATCGCTTTGGCTATGGAGAAATGGAATTTCCACAAACGCCTGGCGCTATGGATTATTTCTTCATTGGGGACGGATCCACAACGCATCGTGCTCGGGTTCATGATTGCCACCGCATTTTTATCTATGTGGATCTCTAACACTGCATCGACCATGATGATGCTTCCGGTTGCTATGGCGGTGGTAAGGCAAATTGCTCTTGATGCGTCTTTGAATGGAGAGAGAAATCCTGGTTCACAAAAGGCCATTGAAAGCGGATTAGGACTCGTGCTCATGCTGGGCCTGGCCTATTCCGCCAGCATCGGCGGAGTGGGTACTCTTATTGGTACTCCTCCTAATATTGTATTTGCGGGGTTTTACAAAAAACTGTTTCCGGATAATCCTGAGATTAGTTTTTTTCAATGGATGTTGCTGGCGATTCCCATTGTGATAGTTTTTATCCCATTGGTGTGGTTGTATCTGTGCCGATTTGTTTCGCCGGTTCCTCTGAAAAATATTTCGGCCGGAAACCATGAAATCATTCAAAATGAGTTGGCGGATTTAGGCTCGATGAACCGTGCAGAAAAAATTGTGGCGGGAGTGTTTTGCCTGACTGCTTTTTTATGGATATTTCGCAAGCCAATTTTAATAGGAGATTTTGTTTTGCCGGGTTGGTCGGGTTTGTTTGCCCACCCTAAATATTTACACGATTCCACTGTGGCCATGGCGATGGGGGTTTTACTTATGGTCTTCCCCGTAAATGGAACTAAGGGCATGAGTTTGCAGGGCCAGAGAGAATACTTTGCATTGGACTGGAAAACGGTGCAGTCGAAAGTCCCCTGGGGCATCCTGATATTATTTGGTGGCGGATTTGCATTGGCGAGCGGATTTGGGGCGACCGGGCTTGATAAATGGATCGGCGATAAACTCGCAGGGGTTGCGGGTTGGCCTTTGTGGTTGATGGTGCTGACAATCTGCCTTGCTGTGACTTTTTTGACAGAGTTGACCTCTAACACTGCCACCACCACCATGATTCTACCTATACTTGGGCTTTCAGCCGTAGCGGTAAATATTCATCCTCTGTTATTTATGGTGCCGGCTACGCTGGCCGCCTCCTTTGCATTCATGTTACCGGTGGCAACTCCGCCAAATGCCATTGTATTTGGCAGTGGTTGGGTGAGCGTGCCGCAAATGTCTCGTGCCGGTTTAGTGCTCAACTTTATAGGTGCGGGTATTGTGACTTGTACGGTTTTACTTTTGGTTAATTCTCTTTTCCTTCAATTGTGAAGATTAAGCCCTAAAAAAATAAAGAGTTAGGGTGTGCCACTTTGGGTGGTTGCTTTAGGGCTGGCAAACTGGTATCTAGTGGTGTTATGAGTCCTACCAACTTTGTACATCTTCATCTTCATACTTCCTATAGTTTGCAAGATTCGTCCATCCGCCATTCTGCTCTATTTAAAAGAGCAGAAGAGTTTGGCATGCCTGCTGTTGCGATGACCGATCATGGCAATATGTTCGGGGCGGTTGAATTTTATAATATGGCCCGTAAGCACGGCATCAAGCCAATAATCGGATGCGAGGTTTATGTCGCTCCTGAGAGCCGACTCGAAAAATCTTCCAAGGATGGTCTCCGCGATGCGTCCTACCACCTGATTCTGCTCTCTGAAAATGAAACGGGTTATAAAAATCTCATTAAACTGGTGACCAAAGCATATTTGGAAGGCTTTTATTACAAGCCTCGTATTGATAAGGAATTGCTGGCCGAACATTCGGAAGGGCTGATTGCTTTAAGTTCCTGTGTCCGGGGTGAGGTGGCTCATAATGTGAATCGAGAAAATGTTCCCCGCGCTATCAAGGTTGCCAATCAGTATGCGGAGATCATGGGTGAGAATAACTTTTTTCTGGAATTACAGAACCACCAGCTGGAAAATCAGGACCGGATCAATAAGGAACTCATAGGAATTGGAAAAAAGCTGAATCTCCCGGTAGTGGCTACCAATAATTGTCACTATATAGACCGGGCAGATTTTCGAGCACATGAAATTCTGTTGTGCCTTCAGACGGGAAAAACCATCAGTGATCCCTACCGCATGCAGTACCCGAAAGATGAATTTTATTTTAAATCCCCGCAAGAGATGATTGAGCTTTTCAAGGAAACCCCGGATGCAATAGAGAACACTTTGAAAATTGCTGAGCGCTGTGAGCTTGAGCTGGAGTTTGACAAGCTCAATTTGCCGGATTATCCGGTCCCTGAATCTTATACCCTGGAGACTTATCTTGAGGAACGTTCCCGCGAGGGATTAAAAGAGCGTTTCGAAGAGCTGGAGAAGCGCAAGATTGCGTTTGATAAGGAAACCTATGAAAAGCGGTTGGACCGTGAACTAGGGATCATCAAAAAAATGGGGTATCCCGGTTATTTTTTGATTGTGTGGGATTTTATTCACTACGCCAAGAAAAGCGGGATTCCTGTTGGGCCTGGCCGAGGTTCAGCGGCGGGCAGTGTGGTGGCTTATGCCCTCAAGATTACCGATATCGACCCTCTGCAATACGATTTACTGTTTGAGCGTTTTTTGAATCCCGAGCGGGTAAGTATGCCGGATATTGATATCGACTTCTGTATGGATGGGCGAGATGCCGTGATTAAATATGTTACCGAAAAATATGGTGGAAACCAGAATGTAACGCAGATCATCACGTTTGGGAGCATGAACGCCAAAGGGGTAATTCGCGATGTCGGAAGAGTTCTGGATATGACCTATGGTGAGGTCGACAAGCTGGCGAAGCTGGTTCCCAACAAATTGAATATTACCCTAAAAGACGCATTCAAGGAGGAACCGCAATTCGAAAAACTTCGCAAGGAAAATCCGAAGGTTTCAGAATTACTGGATATTGCTAAAAACCTGGAAGGCTTGCAACGACATTGCTCGACTCATGCGGCGGGGGTGGTTATTTCTTCGAAAGCTCTCACAGAGTTTTGTCCTCTTTATAAAGGCGGAAATGACGAGGTGGTGACCCAGTATGCCATGGGAAGTGTGGAAAAACTGGGTTTGTTAAAAATGGATTTTCTGGGATTGAGAACCCTGACGGTGATCGACAATGCTTTAAAGATGATCAAACAATCCAAAAATATCGAATTGGATATTGGCGCCATTCAGATGGATGATCCTGCAACTTATAAGCTCTTATGCGATGCAAAAACGCTTGGGGTTTTCCAACTGGAAAGCTCGGGAATGCGCGACCTGCTAAAGAAATTGAAGCCCGACTGCTTTGAGGACATCATTGCTCTATTGGCAATGTACCGACCGGGTCCTCTGGAAAGCGGCATGGTAGATGATTATGTCAAGCGTAAGCATGGAACGATGCAGGAAAAATATGACCTGCCACAGTTGGAGTCCATTCTCAAAGAAACGCATGGGGTCATTTTGTACCAGGAGCAGGTGATGAAGATAGCCAGTGTACTAGCCGGATTCAGTCTGGGTGATGCAGATTTGTTGAGAAGAGCCATGGGAAAGAAGAAGCCGGAGGAGATGGCGGCCCAGCGTGAAAAGTTTATGGAAGGGTCGAGAGTTAAAAATATTAATGAAAAAAAATCGGAAAAAGTTTTTAACCTGATGGAGAAGTTTGCCGGGTATGGTTTCAATAAATCGCACAGCGCGGCGTATGCACAGGTTTCTTATCAGACTGCTTATTTAAAAGCCCATTATCCATTGGAATTTTTTGGCGCTTTGATTACCAGTGATATGGATAACACCGATAAGGTTTTGCGCTATATCCATGATTGCCGTGAAATGAAAATTACCGTGCAACCTCCTAATGTGAACCTTAGTGATCGTGATTTTTCGGTTTTTGAAAACAAACTGGTCTTTGGTCTTGGGGCCATTAAAAATGTTGGTAGTAAAGCTATCGATAATATTATTGAAGCGAGGAAGGAACTCACAAGTTTTAAATCCCTGGAACAGTTATGCGAGAACGTAGATATGCAGTTGGCAAATAAGCGCGTTTTTGAAAGCCTGATTAAAAGTGGGGCTTGCGACTCTTTGGGACAAAGTCGGGCCAGAATGATGGGCGAACTTCAGGCGCGTATGGAACAGGGGCAGGCCAAACAAAGGGACAAGCAGTTGGGGCAGTCCAGCATGTTCGATTCGTTTGAGTCCGAAATCAAAGAAGGTGAGCCATTGGTCGACACTGTAGTGGAATGGGACGATGCCGAGCGGCTCAGACTGGAAAAGGAAAGTATTGGATTCTATATCACCGGCCATCCATTGGATAGTTTTACGCAAGAGTTATCCTGGTTCACGGATGCTACCTCGGCCTCCATTGCGGAAGCGGGAAATGGGAAATCCGTTAGCTTGGCTGGAATTCCGATCAAGCACCTTCCCAAAACTACGCGCAAGGGCGACAAGATGGGAATCATCACTCTTGAGGATTTACAAGGATCGATCGAGGTTATCCTTTGGCCGGAAATTTACAGCCAGGTGCAGGCACTATTGATGGAAGAGGTGCCGCTTCTGGTGAAAGGGGAAGTGGATTCGGAAGGCAATCTGCCAAAAGTCATCGCCAAAGAGGTCTTTCCACTTGCCCAGGCGAAACAGCATTTTCACGGGCAGGTCATGATCCATTTCAGGACCCTCGGTTTGGAACGGGAAACTCTGGTGGCGGTGAGGGAGATACTCTCCTCGCACAAGGGCAACAACGATACTCGCCTGCATTTTATCTTTCCGGATAACAAGGAACGTGTGGTTACTGTGGCGGAGGAACTGCGTATTCATCCTTCCGATGAAGTGATAGAACAAATCCAGGCCCTTTTGGGAGAAGATGCAATATTGTTTGAATAACAGGATTGCCGGGTGAAAAACTGATTTGGAATATGCCCCTATCTTTTTGGGAGTTGCTCCCAAGGTTGTGCGATAATGCCCGTGTATTTTGATCAACATCGGTTAATTTTGAACAATCTAGGTTAGATAAAAAGAAGAAATCTTGGTTTTAGAGAAGAATAATACTTTCAAACTAAGACAGCTCTGCTTGAACTCAAAAACTACTTGTCGAAAGTTTGTGAATCGAATGCAGCTCTGATAGGGATCAACTATCGTTGCTAATTTATTTGAAGGTGTATATTAATTATAAATTGTTATGGGTTTTGACAAAAAGAAATTCTGGGAAAACAAAATTGTAGGTTGGGAGGATAAACGCTACTCCTTCAAAATTAATAAGTCAGGTTTTTTGCAGGCTTTCGGAATTTCTCTGGGTTCTTCCCTTCTATTTCGAATTCAAAAATCAGCTGAAATACTAAGACCGTATTTGGCAAATAAAAGTCTTCTTGAACTAGGTTGTGGGAGCGGTTTGCTATTTAATGAACTGAGTGATTCAAAAATTAAAAAATATATAGGAATTGATTGGGCCCCTTCTGCGATTGATAAGGCAATTGTGAAATTTGAAAGTAGTGCTAAGTTACCTCCGTCAAAATTTATTGTGGGGAATTTTATGGACATGGATTTTCCTGAATTTGATGTGGTCGTTGCTTTGGGTGTCCTGGATTGGTTGGAAATAGATGAGATAGACACGCTTTTTTCAAAAACTAAATC
>JABIXH010000262.1 GCA_018664975.1 Nitrospina sp.
CGGCGAAAGCGTTGCTTTCCGCTTTTAGTCTTTCACCAGAGCAAATGCTGGTGATTCATGACGACATCGACCTTCCCCTGGGCAAGATTAAAAAAAAGTTCAAAGGGGGCGATGGCGGACAACGAGGAATTCGATCAACGATTCAATCTATACGAACCAGGGAATTTGCGCGAGTTCGAGTAGGAATCGGTAGGCCCGAAGATAAAGATGACATTGTTGATTATGTGTTATCCCCATTTGATGATGAAGATTCGGGTCTGTTAAACGAGGTTATGGAACAAGCGGTGCAAACGGTGGAAGCGGCGCTCAAAGAACTCAATAAAGATAAATCAACGGAGGATTGAAAAGAATGTTATCGGAACATAAAGGAGAAATGCTCTTCATCGGCTTTGCCATGATCTTGTATCTGGTTATGGCCGCTTTAGATGCATCACAACAATTTGTTTATACAGCAGTTTTATTTGGGTTTTTCGGACTCATCATTGCTTGGAAACTTTTTGAGAGTGTAGATGATGAACCTGCTGGTAATGAAAAAATGACCGAAATTGCCGATGCTATCCATGAAGGTGCAATGGTTTTTCTTTCCAGAGAATATAAAATTCTTGGCTATTTTGTTGCAGCCGTATTTACTTTGTTGTTGATTTTGATTTCAGTACAAAGTGGTTTGTGGATTGGTTTCTGGACGGCTATTGCTTATGCAGTAGGCGCAGGGTGCTCTATGCTCGCAGGATTTTTTGGCATGAATGCGGCCACGACATCGGGTGTGCGAACATCTCAGGCCGCTTTGGATGGTGGTCAGGCAAAAGCCCTCAACATCGCATTCAATGGCGGTGCTGTTATGGGACTTTGCGTAGCTAGCCTGGGTCTGATTGGGGTTGGCGGACTGTTTACCCTGTTTGGTCGGGGAGATTCCATCGGTGTTATCAGTGGATTTGCCATGGGTGCCAGTTCGATTGCATTGTTTGCGCGTGTCGGTGGCGGTATCTATACCAAAACCGCAGATGTAGGTTCTGACCTGGTGGGTAAAGTAGAAGCTGGAATTCCCGAAGATGACCCAAGAAATCCAGGGGTCATTGCTGATAATGTTGGAGACTGCGTAGGAGATACTGCAGGTCTGGGAGCGGATATTTTTGAGTCCTATTGCGGCTCCATGATTGCCACTATTGCTATTGGTGCGGGTATGGCCACCATGAAATTCGAATATATGGCCTTACCAGTTCTGGTAGCCATGATAGGCCTGGTTGCATCTGTATTAGGAATTCGGGCCATGAGTGCCTTGGGAAGCATGGATCCTTCCGCCGCGCTCCGCAATTGTACTTTTATCAGTGCAGGAGCCATGTTGTTCGCTACCTTTTTCCTGATTAAAGTTATGGGTCTGCCTTCAGGCGTTTTTGTTGCCCTGCTGTTTGGTTGTCTGGCTGGGATCGGCATTGGCTTGATCACCGAGTATTATACGGCCGGTGCGCCTGTTGTCCGTATCGCAGAGTCAAGTAACACAGGTGTTGCGACAGTAATGATTACAGGTCTGGCGGTTGCAATGGAAAGTTGTGTTGTGCCGGTCCTTATCATTGCGTTGGCAATTTTTGTGAGTGCCGAATTCGCAGGCCTTTATGGTGTTGCTCTGGCGGCAGTCGGAATGCTGGCAACGGTGGGAATCACCATGTCGGTGGATGCTTACGGACCCATTGCTGATAACGCTGGCGGAATCTCTGAAATGGCTGGACTGGGAGAAGAAACCCGTAAAATCACTGATGGATTGGACCAGGTGGGTAACACCACTGCCGCTATCGGTAAAGGGTTTGCCATTGGTTCTGCGGCTCTGACGGCACTGGCCCTGTTTGCGGCCTTCACTCAGGCGGCACATATAGACTCGATTGATATTACCAAGACAACTGTCATCATTGGTGTTTTTCTAGGCGGAGTGGTTCCATTTTATGTAGCCGCTCTCACCATGACTTCAGTGGGGGAAGCGGCCATGAAAATGGTTGAAGAAATCCGCCGTCAGTTCCGCGAGATTCCGGGTTTGATGGAAGGAACTGGAAAGCCAGACAGTGCCCGTTGTATTGACATCAGTACCCAGGCGGCTTTGAGAGAAATGATCGCTCCGGGTGTAGTTGCCTTTCTCACACCAATCATTGTTGGTTCCATACTTGGCGCAGAAGCTTTGGGTGGTATGTTGATGGGAGCCACGCTTTCTGGTGTTTTGCTGGCACTGTTGATGTCTAACGGTGGCGGTGCCTGGGATAACGCAAAAAAATATGTGGAAGCAGGTAATCTGGGTGGTAAGGGTTCCGAAGCTCACCACGCTACCGTAGTAGGAGATACGGTGGGAGATCCTCTCAAAGACACATCAGGTCCGGCTATGAACATTTTGATCAAGCTGATGTCTATTGTGTCTCTGGTGATGGCTCCATTTTTTCTGTAACTGAAATAAGGTTTAATTAAAGGGATGGGGGTTTCCCCCATCCCTTTTTCTTTTTGGAAGGGGCCTGTTACTTGCTTTTTGGAATCCACGATTTTATAAACTCTCAACCACTTTTGGGTCCATTGATGAAGCGGGCTTCAGAGGCAGGATTTGAAATCAGGACGGGTTCTCCAGCACAGTTGGCTGAGCAATTATCTGACGGAAAGCTGGATATGGCTATGATTCCTGCCATTGAATATTTGAAACAGGCCGACCAATTACGGCTACTCCCCGACATCTCTATTTCCTCCAGAAATAAGGTAGGAACTGTTTTGCTGGTCTCCAAGGTCCCGCTCAATGCAATCCGTTCTTTGGCATTGGATAACCGGTCAAGAACTTCTGTTGCCCTACTTCGCATCCTTTATTCAAAAGTGTTTCCAGCAGAACTCAAATTTTCCAGGGAGGAACCTGATGCGGAAAAGATGCTCTCCCAGCACGATGCCGCATTGATCATTGGTGACCAAGCTTTGGGCTTTTCTAAAGAAGGTGCCTCGATTTATGACCTTAGCGAAGAATGGTTCAAGCAAACGGAAAAAACTTTT
Organism: Nitrospina sp.; assembly: GCA_018664975.1. GTDB lineage: Bacteria > Nitrospinota > Nitrospinia > Nitrospinales > VA-1 > LS-NOB. The sequence continues at coordinate 3,007 of JABIXH010000262.1, forward strand.
GTTCACGCCGTGATTGCGGTTCGGGAAGGAATCAAGGTGGATATCACCCAAACCCTGATGGATGCCAAACAAGAAGGCTTGCACAATCTGGATAGGATCGCGCAGGCCCAGGAAAAAATAACTGGCCACTCCACAGTTTTATTGCTGGATTACCTTAGGAATAAAATCCGTTACGATTTCGGTCAAGAAGAGATGGAAGGTCTCATGCATTTTCAGTCCCTTTGCCATGAAGCTGATCTCGTTCCGAAAAAGTTTCCTTTAAGGTTTGTATAGAGGTCGGAACAGAAGTTTCAGCTTAGATTTTTTTTATATAATCCCAGCAAAAAATAAAACCATCCTTAATCCACCCACCTAATTTTTTGACAGAAGATTCAATGAAGTCAAGGTAGGCCTGAACGGCTTCATCACGCTTGGCAATGGGTTCTGTCGGCTCCGTTGAGGCAATTTCTTCATTACCAGGCGTTAAAATCACCACAGGCATCGATTCTGAGATTGTTTCTTGTGCTTCGGTCACCTCTATCTCTGGCTCCTCGATGTCTGCCTCTTCTTGCAAATCTATTTCCAATTCCTCTTGGGGTTCTACATCAGGAATCTGATCAAAATTATTTCCAGAGATCCGGATAGAGGGAACAGGTTCAGCAGGACCCCCACTGATATGAGTCGTTTCCTGAGTTGGAATGGGAAAAGGCTTATCAACTACCGGCATTTCAGATTCTTTTTCAGTGACAATTTCTGCCATATCGGTGGTTTCGACAAACTCTTCCTCAAAAATTAGCGGGGTTGGCGGTACTTCAGCTACTAAAGCTGAGGATTTTGGTGGAGTCGATTTTGGGGAAACCAGTTCTAAAAATTCAGCGGGAATGAGGTTATTGAGATATAAATATCCGCCTGAGCCGAAGAGAATAAGGACTATGAAAATAAAGATGGTTCCCGCCCTGGATTTTTTTTTCTCCTCTGGCGGTAGAACCTCTCCTTCCTGTTCCTCAAATCCGGTTTCAGAGTCACGGGAATCTTCTTCCGAGAGGTAGAGCTCCGGCCCCTGAGAATCGGAAGGTTTCTCATTCTCTGCAGAATCTGACTCAGAATTTGGATCTTTCATAGGAAAATCAGGTTTATCAATTAAGGAAGGGAGAAAATTTTTATCGCGTAATAATCATCGTTTGCTCCCTATCGGCTCACTCCAATTGGAAGGAAAAGCCCTTTAAGTCAAGATGACTACTTTGTAACCGAACAAAGACCCTCAATAACTGAGGTAAAAATTTACGCGCCCATTGCCGTTGGCCGGTTAATGGATGATTTTATTTAAGGGATATTCTACGATATCTTCAGCACCCGCATTTTTTAGATCAGGAACTATCTCTCGTACCAGCGTTTCTTCCAGAATCACATTCAAGGCTACCCAGTCTTTATCACTGAGTTCGGAGATAGTGGGTTTTTTCCCGGGTGGAAATATTTTTATAATTGCTTCCAGATTATCTTTCGGGGCGTTGAGCATCATTCCTACCCTTCCGTTTGCGGCCATGGCTCCCTGTAGCATTAAAACAAGGCGATCAACTTTATTCCTTTTCCACTTATCCTGACTGGCCTCTTTGTTCATGATGAAACGAGTGGTTGACTCCATCAAGGTATCGACAATGCGAAGATTGTTGGCCTTGAGAGAAGACCCTGTTTCAGTAACCTCAACAATGGCATCTACCAGTTTTGGGGCCTTTACTTCTGTGGCGCCCCAGGAAAACTCGACATTGGCCGTCACGCCCTTGCCCTTCAGCCAGTCTGTAGTGAGGTTCACCACTTCGGTGGCGATTCGTTTTCCCTGAAGATCTTTAACAGATTGGATATGGGAATCATTGGGAACGCATAGCACCCAGCGCACAGGTCGGGCAGAGACCTTTGAATAAACCAGAGGAGCGATCTCTTCAACATCGACTCTATTTTCGAGTATCCAGTCCTTACCAGTTAGCCCTGCATCCAATACACCATCGGCTACATAACGCGCTATTTCTTGAGCGCGGATAAGCATGCATTCGATTTCCTCATCATCGATGCTGGGAAAATAGGAGCGGCTTTTAATGCGAATATTATAACCGGCCCGCGCAAAAAGTTTGACCGTTGCTTCTTCCAGGCTTCCTTTGGGAATTCCTAACTTCAATACGTTACCACTCATGGATTGACTTCTTTCTTATAGATGAATTAAAAATTCCACTAGGCGTGGGGCCAGCTGGCAATTGCTTTCTCCGGCGAGCAAGGAGTTGTCTCGGCTTTGAGAGCCTTTGCCCAGTTGCCTCCCCTGCCAAGGGGTGGGTTATTTTTTATAAACTTTTTCGGGATCAAAAACTTTCTCTTCGATGACTTTCACGTCACCATTGACTTTCCTGAAAAAACAACTGTTGTATCCTTTATGGCAGGCGGCTTTGCCAACCTGCTCCACTTTCAACAGAACGGTGTCGTCATCGCAATCGACAAAAACTTCCTTGACGATCTGAACATTGCCACTTTCTTCACCTTTCATCCATTGCTTGTCTCGGGACCGGCTATAAAACCACGCTTTTCCGGTTTCCAGAGTTTTTTCCCAAGCGATTGGGTTCATGTAAGCCAGCATCAGAAC
>JABIXH010000097.1 GCA_018664975.1 Nitrospina sp.
CCATAAGCAGATTATCGATAGCTACCGCTTCCCAATCCGGATTCCGTGCCCAGTTGAACCAGGGAACAATAATAATGAACAGGGAAAAAAAACCAAAAATCAGAATACCTGCAATTATTAAAGCTAATTTTTTTTCGTCCATAAAAGTGGGTATCAACACCATTAATGTATTTTGGTATTCATATAAAATCCATACACAAAAAGAAACACAGCTATTATTACTATTCCACTATCCAGGAGGGATTCCTTCCAGTTTGGCAGTGCGTAGTTGATGAGCCAAGGTACCGCAATAAAGAGTACTGAGAGGATACCTACCGCCAGCAGGCTGAGAATAGAAATAATTAATACTTTATCATTCATAAAAAATTCCTTCCACCCAGCGTGACGCTGAGCCCTGTAAGCAATGGATTTTACTGGCAAACCAATAGTTATCTCGGCCTAATATATTTTGCCAGCTGCCCTTGCGGCTTGCAGTGATTGTAGCAATTCTACCCAGCGTATGAAAACATTTGCTTCCACAAATTTTTGCTTTAGAATCTGCAGGACTCTTTTAACCCACCCTCTCCTGATTAAAAGAAGGGGTGTAATGCAATTTTCATTGATCCATAAAGGCAAAAATGAAGGATAAAGACAACAATCTGAATCATCCCCGCATCGAGGCTTTAATCCGTGAACTCTCACAGCTGATGGGTCCTGGTGCCAAAGCGGGAATGTTTGAAAAAATATTCACGGATCTTGCATTGATAGGTAGGAATAATCCAGATCTTGGCGATCATAAGTTGATCCATAAGACGTTACAAGAATTGCGAGAGTCATTAGCACTGTTTTTACCGCATCGTGACAAGCGCAAGGTCGCAATTTTTGGGTCCGCACGAGTTAGCGATTCCGATCCCAATTATAAAATTGCCTTAGAGCTTGCGAAAGGACTGGTCCAAAATAATTATCAGGTAATCACCGGGGCAGGAAATGGAATCATGGAAGCGGCTAACCGAGGTGCCGGGCGAGAAAAAAGCTTCGGCCTGAATATCAAACTACCTTTTGAGCAATCGGCCAATTCCTATATTGAAAACGATCCGCACCTTATCGAATTCAAGTACTTTTTCACTCGCAAACTCATGTTTATCAAAGAATCTTCCGCCACCGTCCTATTACCTGGAGGATTTGGAACTCTGGACGAAGGATTCGAGAACCTCACCTTGTTTCAAACCGGAAAGTGTATGCCCCGCCCCATTGTTCTTCTGGATCATGAGGATGACAATTATTGGGATCAGTGGATGCACTTTATTCGGTCAGCCGTAATTGAAAAAGGATTCGCTTTAGAGAACGACCTAAGTTTTATATACCGGGCTCGCTCTAGCCAGGAGGCTATTGACTGGATTATCAATTATTATAAGGTTTTTCACTCATTGCGCTATATCGGTGATTTAACCGTTTTGAGGCTCACCAAGCCCCTTCCCCCCGACCTCTTAAAAACGTTAAATACCAAGTTTCAGGATATTCTCGTGAAAGGCACTATACAATCTACCCCACCCCATAAGCAGGAATTGCAAAATAATGAATTCCCAGAACTACCGCGCTTATCCCTTTATTTCAACAAATCGGGATATGGCAGGCTTAATCAATTGATCGAAGCAATCAACCAAGCTTAACCCTCCCCAAAAACGAATAAATTAGATAAAAATTTTCTAATATTTATCTAATTTCAACCACTTTATTGCATAATACTCAAAATATCAAACTATTGGACCACCAATAATCTCTTTATTTCTATATGCTTGGGAATAATAGACCTTTAATAACCATTTTGGCCTGCTAATTGCAGAATAACGGGTTAGAAGGTTCAACTCAAAGCTTAAAAGGTAGGTGATTTCCATGAAAAAAATTCATTACAAAAAATATGACCTAATCTTCACTGAAGGCGATCCTGGCAATTCAGCCTACATGATCGATGAAGGAAAGGTTGCGATTATATCGGGTAAAGACATTCAGGGAAAACATAAGGTTTTGGCTGTTTTACATAAGGATTCCATTTTTGGGGAGATGGCTTTGATCGATGAAAATGTTCGAACTGCAACGGCATATGTTCTTGAAGATTGTCAGTTAACCGTCATCACTTCAAAAACGCTGCATTATTTAATGGAAAAAGAACCCTTGTCATTAAGTCCGCTTCTGCAAACCTTATCGCAACGATTGCGCCAAACTACAAAGTTATTAAAGGATAAATTAAAAGGACAACATGTGCGGCGGCGCGATTTCGACACCACTTACAAAGAAGAGCATGACCAGCATATTTCAAACTATCAAACCTTTAGTAACGGTGAAACTATTTTTCAGGAAGGCCAAACCAGCGATTGCGCTTATATCATCAACTCTGGCAGTGTCGGAGTTTACAGGGAAGATTCTCAGGGTAAACGGTCACTGGTTCAGGAATTAGGCGCACATGCAATGTTTGGGGAAATGGGCCTGATTGATAAGTATCCCCGATCCGCAACAGTTGTGGCTTTGGAAAAAACTAAATGCATGGTCATAGAAAGGCCTCGGTTTGATTATCTAAAAAAATTCAACTCACATTTTATGATCAAACTGATTAAATCGTTCACGGAAAGGTTAAGAACCACCATCGCAAAATTGAACCAGATAGATTCTTCAAGCATTAAGAGTCCAACAAGCAAAACGGTAGCAATAGATTATTTTCATTAAATGGAGATTACAAATATGAAAACCTTAAACTTTAATTCAGGAGAAGTGGTGTTTGAGGAGGGCAGTGTCAGCAATTGTGCTTATCTCGTTGAAGAGGGAAAGTTTGAAGTATCAAGAATATATAATGGTAAAAAGCTGGTCATGGGAATTCTCAAGGCAAAAGATATTTTTGGAGAAATGGGAATTATTGACGACCAACCCCGGTCAGCAACTGTTATCGCTTTAGAAAAAAGCACAGTGTCTCTGATCACCCAGGAATGTTTTCATTCTCTGGAAAAAACTAACCCGCAAGCTCTGATGCCCCTTTTACGAGTACTTTCATCACGTATCCGGGACACCTTCAGGCTGTCAAAAATACAGCAATCATCGCCCTGATCCTCCAAGCCCACCCAAAACGAATCAATACCCGCAACCCATGTATTTACAAGGGGTTATATTTCGTATAAAATATACTTGGATTATGGGTCAAGTTTATTTCCGTAATAACCGTTTTATATGTTGTATACACCAATATTAAACGGTTCGGCCCCAATTCGTGGACAGTTTGTACTTTGGATTACAAAC
>JABIXH010000170.1 GCA_018664975.1 Nitrospina sp.
ACAAAATCTCTGCCTTGCCGACCATCGCCATTGATCAGCAATGGCAAACCCTTTATCGCTCTATAGCACAATGTCGCAATGACAGAATTGTAATTCGGCCTGCAACCCGGCCCATAAACATTCGACAATCTCAAAATTGTATAGGGAATCCCAGAAATCTTAATAAGGTTTTCCGCATTTTGCTTACTCACCCCATACACCGTATCCGGTGTTGCTTTCTTTGTTTCACGAATAGGTGTTTTACAATTTGCCAATGAGTAAGTCTGCGCCGAAGACGCAAAGACCATACGAGCAGAAGGTTTACCTTCATTCAAAATAGATTCTAACAGGCGAGAGGTGGCAATGATATTTCCATTAAGAATCTCTTCATTCGTTCCCCGGTTGACCCCGCCCAGATGAAAAAAAAGGTCTGTGCCTGTGACAAACTGTTTGAGATCCTGTTTGCTGGGGAATCCTTTTCGACGTGGAAGTGTGACCACTGTCCCCCGCTTCTTTAACGCAGATACCAAATGCGTTCCTATAAAACCTTTTGCCCCGGTTACGCCAATACGCATTGATTATTAGTTTTAGGTTTGCGTGCACGCCACATCAACAAGATGTGATCGTGGTTTTATGGAATCCAGCATGAAGGGAAAACGAAATTAGCAATCCAAAGTATACCTTTTATTACCCAACAGAACCAGACCGAACCCTGACTGAATTTAACCATTCTATTGTATAATTAACGGAATTTTTCCTCAGGAGCTTAAGACCTATGCGCCTTGCCATCTTGTTTCTGGTCTTGTTTTGCCTCACATCGCCTGCAAAAGCAGAAACGGAAAATTCCGCTCCGTTCAAACAGGCACTTCCCGGTTACTCTTACCAGTTTCCCCGCGATGACTTCTCGCATGATGAGTTCCGCATCGAATGGTGGTATTACACTGGCAATCTGGCTGGTGAAAGAAAACAGACATTTGGCTACCAACTCACTTTCTTTCGGGTGGGACTCGAAAAAAAAAATCCGATAGATAATCCTTCTTCCTGGAAAATAGATAATATCTATTTCGCGCACATGACTGTGTCAGATATTAATAACAAAAAATTCCATTTCTTCGAGCGCATCAACCGGAGAGGAATCAAAAATGCTGGTGCAGATTCCAACCAGCTACATGTTTGGAATGAAGACTGGAGCCTTACGTTTAAGGAAAACTCTCATCATTTGCAGGCCGTAGAGAAGGGAACAGGGCTCCAGTTGAAGCTAATGCCAATAAAAAATAGAATCCTGCACGGCAAGGAAGGAATCAGCAAAAAAGGAAGTGGCTCTGGCAACGCCTCGCATTATTTTTCTTTCCCCCGCATGGAAACCACCGGACAAATTTTCCTTAAAGGTGAGGCTATTCCGGTTCAGGGAACCAGCTGGATGGATCATGAATTTTCCAGTAATCAATTAAATAAAAATCTGGTGGGTTGGGATTGGTTTTCCATAAAACTCGATAATCAGACCGAAATCATGCTTTACCAGTTGCGCGACCAAAATGGCGGCAAAGACCCTCATTCCAGCGGAACCCTGATATTGCCCGATGGGAAATCCCGTCACATCCTCCATCACGAGTTTTCCATCTCACCTGAAAAATTCTGGACCAGTCCACATACAGGTGCCACCTACCCCGCGGGTTGGACTATTTCCCTGCCCGCAGGAAAACTCAATATCATTCCCGATTTTTCAGATCAGGAGCTTTATAACCTGCGCTCCATATCCAGTTCATACTGGGAAGGAAGCGTCTCTATAAAGGGGGAACTTAATGGAAAACCCGTATTGGGAAAAGGCTATGTCGAACTGGTAGGTTACCAAAAACCTCTCAAACAGGCTCTTCCCGATTAGAAGAATTCTACCTGCATGTCCTGATTTTCCATGCCAGCAGACCGAGCGCATACAAGTTCATGAGCGATACAAGCAGGATCATAAACATTTCCAATTGATCCACTAGAGAAAAAAATACCATCATGACGTTATTGGTGCATAAACATAAAGGACTGATCCATGCTAAAAATTTCTGGTCGGAATACCAGTTTTGCAAGGCCTCTTCTGTATTTTTCACTCGCGCAAGGCTTCTGCACAACAAGTCTAATTGTTCCACCGCCCTATCCTGCCAGCCATAGACCCAAACAAAAAGGGTTTGCAGTCGTAAGTCCCAAGGGTCTGTTTTTCCTTCCTCCACTCTGCGTCGGTCCTCTTCGGTCACACTTTCATTCACCCTGTTTTTCTCATACGAACCCACCCGAGAGGTGTAATGGACCAGATAAAAAACAAAAAAGGTACTTTGCAAAAAACAGGCGATCATTCCAAGCAGTCCCAATACCCAATATTCCGGCATTCCCGTAGTTCGCACCAAAACTACTGTCACAGCAATATAAACCAGCACAGTAACCAGAAAATCGGCAAGCGAATCGAGAAACCTGCCAAACCGCGATGTGGTTCCCCTCACTCTTGCGAGATTGCCATCGACATTGTCGAGAAATACTTTTCCATAGAGAAAAATTGCGCCCCAAACCAAAGCATTAGGAATTTCTGAAATATAAAAACCGGCTGAAACCAAACCAAAAACAAGGGAAAGAAAAGTGATCTGGTTGGGAGTCACTGAGGTGGGATACAACAGACGGACCACCCAACGGTTCATGGAATACCAAAGTTCGTTCACATCAAAGAACCGCGCCTCGACGGGAAGCTTATTCATCTTTTCAATATCAAAAGACATATCAAAATACTCAATAAAGAGAAGAAAAACCAATTCCCCTCCGGGTCACGAAGACTAAAGAAAAATATAACGTCCTCATATCAGGGGGAAACTCACTCTACGCCTAGTAGTTAGTGGCAGAGACCGCAGATTTTACAGATAGAGGTATCGCAGACGGGAGTACGCACGGCATTCAACCCGCGCTGATAGTCCTCCCAAAGGAAGTCATCGCGGTAGCCATGATCCACAATATCCCAGGGAAGGTAATCATCCTTTTCATACTGACGGTATACAATCTGGTCCACGGAATGTTTGTTTAAAGCACTCTTGGCATCGTGACCGTTATTAAGGTAGGTTTTGAAAAAAACATGTGCATTCCGGTCTCCCCGTGATAAATAGGTTTGCAGGTAAGCTTCATTCGGGGAACCAAAACTCATTTTCAGATGCGGCAATTTTCCTAAAGCTTTTCTTACTCGGGCAAACTTCTTCTTCAAACTCTTTACTTTTTCCATTGGGTGCCATTGGAAAGGCGTTCCCGGTTTAGGCACTAGTGGACTCAGACTAATGGTCACTCGTCCGATACGCCCCAGTGAACGACATTCCTCGACATAACCCTCCTGCACCCGCTCGACCAACCGTATGAACTGGTCAATATCCTCCTCAGTTTCAAGAGGGAGTCCAATGATGGAGTAGATTTTTAAATGTAAAATTCCCTTGCGTGTTAAAAATCGGCACTTCTCGACAATAAAGTCATCGGTGGCGGCTTTATTGATAACATCGCGCATTCTCTCCGAGGGTCCATCCACAGCAACCGTCAAAGTTTTCTGTCCGCTCTTGAGAATCAAATCCACCAATTCATCAGTGAGCGTCTCCATGCGCAGGGAAGAGAACGAAAGCGTTTTGCCTTCTTCTGTTATTTTACGTGCCAGTTCGGGAAGGTCAGGATGATCGGTCACCGAGGGGCCGACCAGGCCCACTGTCTTCACCAACTTTCCCATTCCAGTGAGCAAGGTGTCCATAGAACTATAAGTTTTGTTCAAATCAGGAAGGCGCGGCGGACGGTAAATAAAACCTGCCGTACAGAATCGGCAGGCCCAAATGCACCCTCGCGTTACCTCCATCAACGCCATATCCTTAAAAGTGGAATCTTCATCCGGCAGGACTGAGTGCGTACATAGCGATTCTTCCTGCTCCACCCAATGGCGCACGACACGGGAAGGAAACCCCTCCAGCGCAGAAACTCCAACCTGCTGGTCATGATTCATTCTGGGACGGTAAAATTGTGGCAAATAAATTCCGGGAATGGAAACGGCACGCTCATAAAACTGATCCTTGTCTTCATTTTCCCGAAGCAGACCAAAAAAGCGTTCGGCCATCCCTTCCCCTTCACCGATAAACAAAACATCCATGCATTCTGCTAACGGTTCAGGGTTGATAAATATCGCCGATCCTCCTGCGGTGATCATCGGGTGCGAAGCGTCCCGTTCCTCCCGACCCAGAGGGATGCCAAAGTATTTCAAGGCTAAAACGGCATTCAAATAGTCCGGCTCAAAAGAAATGGAGAACGCGATGACATCAAATTCTAAAGGATGCTGTTGCAGTTCTATGGAGCGCAACGCCTCTCGATCCAGCGATTGCATTTCAGGCTTCCATCCGACTGGAAAAGCATAGCGGTCACATTCCACTCCATCAATCTGGTTTAACAGCGAATAAACCTGCTGAAAACCCAAATTGGCCATGGCCACATCTCGCGTATTGGGATAAACCAACAACACCCGTAAATCATTGCGCAAAAGGGTCGAATCAAGAGCCGATTCGGCTGAATAAGAAACCTGCATAAGCACCGGGGAAAAATATTACAACTTGTTATAAGTTAAGAGTTATTATCATACTCTAATTGACCCGTCTTAGAAAGGAAACTGCGAAAAGTGGCTGACCCCGAAAGCAGAATGAAGGAATACCTGCAAAAAATTGCCGCAGGCCCCCGCTTGAGCAAAGACCTGACCGAAGGGGAGGCAGAAGATGCCTTGTTAATGATTCTTGATGACCAGGTTTCAAAAGTACGTGCCGGCGTTTTTCTCATTGCCGCACGCATGAAACTTGAAACGGTACCGGAAAACATCGGTTACTGGCGAGCCTTGCAAAATCGTATTTCTCCAGTCAAAGTGGATATCAATAGGCTCCTGCAAATCGCCGACCCCTTTGATGGATTCCAACGTATTCCCTATTTTGGATTTTATGCAGTTCCCGTAATAGCCCGGCTTGGCCTTCCGGTTTATGGACACTCGGCCCTTCCGTTACCGCCCAAATTTGGCATCACTTTCGAGCAGATTCTGCAGAATCATTATGAAGTTGGAGAAGGAAAACAACGCCTGGCGTTGCTGGAAAAATACCAGTTTGGTTATCTCAATACCGCAGTCACCCTGCCACAATTAGAGGCTTTGCGATCATTACGCATTGAAATTGTCAAACGTCCCATGCTGGCTACCTTGGAAAAAATTCTTCTACCCGTCCAGGCTCGTCAAAATATTTTAGCCACCACCTATTTCCACCGGGGTTATGAGGTAGCACTCACCGAAATCGGGAAACTCAGCCCATTCGATAAGGTGATCATCGGAAATGGCATGGAGGGAACTACTTTGTTCGGCGTTCATAAAGAAACAAAAGTGTTTGTCCAAAATGGAACTGACGAAGCGGAACAAATAAACCTGTCCCTGAAAACTTTGTATACAGAGAAAACAGCACAGCGCATCACAGAAGCCCATGAAGAGTTAAAATCAATAGAACCCAGCCTTGAAATCCTTGCGAAAATGGGAGAAAACGCATTGAAGACGGGGCAAGGACCCGCCAGCCTGCAAATCGCCAGTCAGGCAGGAACACTAGCTCATCTTTGCGGATTGTTTTCCACGGCGCAGGAAGGACTTGAACAAGCTTTTACCGTATTGGAATCCGGCACTGCCTACGATTCACTCATGAATTGGATTGAGGATGCAAAAGACTAAAAGTTCTACCGTCACAATAGATAGCGACTAGTCAACGGAGGCGCTCCGCTTAAGCATGGGTTCGAGGCGTTCCCAGACCCGATCTGTGATAATACGGTAACCCGAGGCAATAGGGTGTAATCCATCAGGCTGGGTATATTCGCGTTCTCCGGCAACCCCCTCCAGCAAAAAGGGAAGAAAATCCAAGTTATATTTTTCGGCAAGACTCGGGAAAACCGATTCAAATTCCCGCATATAATCTTCGCCGTAGTTAGGGAGAGCTTTCATTCCTGCAAGTAAAATCCGGGCATTATTCTCGTGGCAAATTTCGATCATGGTTTCCAGGTTTCTCTGCATTTCATCGGCAGGAAGTCCTCGCAAACCATCATTGGCACCAAGTGCCAGGATTACAATGTTTGGCTCATGCTTCATCAACCAGCGGATTCGTCGCACTCCTCCCGCAGTGGTATCACCACTCACTCCAGCATTAATCACTTGGTGCGGAAACCCTGCAGAGGTGATCTTCAATTGCAATCGGGAAGGAAAGCTTTCCTCTTCTTTCACACCATACCCTGCCGTCAAACTGTCCCCAAATGCTAAAACCACAGATTTCTCCTTAGCTAAAACTGTTGTAGGAAACCCTACAGCAAATGCCCCGAGCAAAAATACCACCCGGAATGTTAGATTAAAGTTTATCAAAATCTTTCGCATCTTTTTATAATACAATATATGGCATCTATAATATGACTTCTAATGAGATGAATTGTGATTGAAATAACAGGTTTGGCAAAAACTTTGTATGGAGGCGGACACGAGGTCAAAATCTTGAAATCTTTCGACCTCACCGTTCCCACTGGCCAGTTTTTAGCCATCACTGGCCAATCGGGGAGTGGAAAAACTACTCTGCTCAGCTTGATCGCAGGATTGGACACCGCCACCATCGGTCAAATTATGATCGATGGGCAGGATATCACCCAACTCAATGAGGATGAACTCGCTCTCTTACGCGGAAAAAGGTTCGGCTTTATCTTTCAGAATTTTCACCTTATTCCTACTTTAACTGCGTTGGAAAACGTGGTGCTCGCGGCCGAACTGAACAACACCCCTGGCGCAACCAAAAAAGCTACCGACCTTTTAGGCACAGTCGGTCTGGGTGACCGTCTGCACCATTATCCCGCTCAACTCTCAGGGGGAGAACAACAACGCTTGTCGTTGGCTCGGGCATTTGTGAACGAACCCGATATCATTCTCGCGGATGAACCCACAGGCAACCTCGATTCTAAAAATAGCGATCGCATTATCGAGCTACTGCTGGAACTGCATCGAGTAAAGCAGGCAACCATCATTCTGGTGACCCACGAACAGCATGTCGCCGAACGCTCTGAACGTATTTTGACCCTTGCAGATGGGCAAATTATTTCGGACAAACTGAATCCATGAAACAATTAAATCTTCGACAACTTTTTGCACTTCTCCTCTCCGAGACACGTGGAGCATGGCGGAGGATGCTATTTTTTGTTCTCTGTATCGCCATAGGTGTGGGGGCGGTGATGACAGTGAAAAGTTTTTCCAACCTGGTGAGTGAAACCATACAAGGCCAGGCAAAGGGACTTCTATCTGCGGACCTCGCCATTAAAGGGAGTTGGCAACAAAACAAAGAAGACCTGGATATCCAGAAACAGGTTTTGCCTCCAGAAACCCAGTTCCTCTTTATTAAAGAATTGCATGGCATGGCGCAATTCCAAGACTTTAAAAATAAAATAAAATCATCTTCTTTGATTACCGAACTCAAAGTCGTTTCAATTACCGGCCCGCAATACCCTTTCTATGGGGAACTTCAAATTAAACCGGAAAAACCCCTGGCTGAGTTATTAGCCAAAGGTGGAGCGGTGGTAGGCCCTTCTTTTCTGATAAAAACGGGTCTAAAGCTGGGAGACACGTTTTCGCTAGGAAAAGCTGAAGTGCGAATCAACGGTGTGGTCCTTTCGGAACCGGATCGCATTTCAAGAGCATTCAGCATCGGCCCGCGTGTATTTATTTCCCGCGCTTCTCTAGACTTTTCGGGTTTGGTTCAACCTGGAAGTCGAATCAAACATCGCACCCTTATTCAACTGCCTTCGCATTTTGATTTGGAAAAAGCTCTGGTCCTTCTGGAACGTGGATTGACCGACAAGTCTATCTCTATTCGCACTTATAAGGACATGCAGTCTTCTTTGTCCAGTTCCATTGAGCGAATGGGCCAATACCTGGGGGCACTCGGTGTCATTGCTCTTTTAATGGGAGGGATCGGTGTCGCCATGATTATTAGAACTTTCATGGCGCAAAAACTCGACACCCTGGCGATATTGAGTTGCCTTGGAGCTTCATCCAGGACCCTGTTTAAAGTGTATCTCCTTCAATCCATGTTAATGGGATTGGCAGGAAGTGTGTTAGGTGTGGCTATAGGTTTTTCACTCACATTCCTGCTTCCACCCAAAATGGAAGGATTGATAAATTTAAAACTGGAGCCGGTCTTCTATTGGGTTCCGGCTTTGCAATCTCTCCTTCTGGGTTGCGCGACCACACTTTTGTTTTGCTTATGGCCTTTGATCCGAGCTGTGAAAACCCGACCTCTTCGCCTGTTCCGCAGAAACTTTGAGAAAGAAGAACAGGGTAGCTTATGGGAACGATGGGTTTCCGCCATAGTTCTGGGGTTGGGGTTGGCGGTGATGATTTGCTGGCAGGCAGAATCCATTAAGCGCGGCCTGATTTTTCTTTCTGCCCTGGCGATTTCAGCAGGGGTATTTGCATTGGCATCCCTGCTTCTTTTAAAACTTCTGAAAGTTTTTCCCCCTTCCGGGTCAATGACTCGTCGCTATAGCCTTGCCAATCTGATGCGACCTAACAATCAGGCGACCTCCATCATCACTTGCCTCGGTATGGGTATTATGCTCATTCTTACTGTTCGTCTGGTACAAATGGATATGTTGACCATGCTGAATAAGAATACAGAGATGAGTCCGCCCAATTATTTTTTCATTGATATTCAGCACGACCAGACAGAAACTTTCACTCAGGTTTTGGATCGGGTAGCCCCGGAAGCGGAGCGAACCCTAACGCCTCTAGTGCGGTCACGCTTACACAGCATTGATGGCAAGCTGATGGAAAACTGGAACTATAAGGATAAAAGACGGGAAGAATGGTTCATCAACCGCGAATTTGTTTTGACCTATATGAATGGGCCTCCGCCAAAAGACAATGAAGTTATCGAAGGGGAGTGGTGGGATGAGGTCCGGGCAAAAAATGCCGAAGTGTCTCTGGAGCAGGATGCGGCAAAGCGATTGAACGCTAAAATTGGATCGGAACTCATTATTGATATTCAAGGGGTACCGGTTATAGCTACGGTTACCAGCATTCGCAAAGTAAACTGGCGAAATATGCGCACAAATTTCTACATGATCTATTCTCCCGGAGCACTCCAGGGCGCACCACTCACCTATGTCGCAACGGTCAATGTTTCTGATCAGAAAGAGTTGGAACTGCAACACGCAGTTGTTGAGGCCTTGCCAAATATTACTGCTGTGAGCACACGCGATATTGTCGACACCATTGAGGCCAATGTATCCAAACTGACCACCCTAGTCGATTTCATGTCAGGGTTCGCAATTGCGGCAGGACTGTTCATTCTCTCTGGCTCCATCGCTTCCACCAAGTTCAGGCGTTTGCAGGAGTCAGCGATACTAAAAATACTGGGTGCCCGGCGCAAGGTGGTCGCCTCCATTTTAGGAATCGAATACATCACATTGGGAATCATTTCTGCTCTAGTAGGCATTGGCCTCGCACAGGGGCTTTCCTGGGCAGTGATGAAGTATATGATTAAATCCGATTGGCATGTTCAACCGGTCACGGTTGTCTGGGCATTTGGGTTTGCAGTTTTGATCACAGTGACTACTGGTATTTTGAGCAGTCTGGATGTGATCCGCGATAAACCTTTAAAGACCATTCGCGAATCGGCGTAAACGCCGATAGCTCAGGTGAAAAGGTATTGTTTAATGCTCCCGCGGAGACATAAAAGAATATGAAAAACATTATTCATACTTTCATAGTGCTGATAATGATGGTCAACCATGTAGAATCTTCAGAGGAAGCCCTGATTCCCGCCGGGGAGTTTTTGATGGGCACCGATCAGGGCACCTCAGCAGAACGCCCTGCACATAAAGTCTGGTTGGATGATTTTTACCTGGACCATTTTGAAGTCAGTAATCAGAAGTACGAGACCTTTGATTCTCATTACGAAAGAAGTTCCGCCTCATCCTGTGACCATTGTCCGGCGACTCGCGTCACCTGGTATGAAGCAGAAACTTATTGCCGTAGTCGTAACCAACGACTACCCACCGAAGCAGAATGGGAAAAGGCCCGGCGGGGTCCTCAAGAAAACCCTGACAAGGAAGGGGATGTAGCGCATTTCGCTTTGCCGGTAAAAGCAGGTGCCCTGGCGGTGAATAGCCTGTCTGCCAATGGCTATGGCATTTATCACCTTGCAGGCAATGTCTGGGAATGGGTGAACGACTGGCACGAGGAATTGTATTACCAGAATTCACCTGTTAAAAATCCCAACGGTCCTTTAAAAGGTCTCAGAAAAAGTGTGCGCGGGGGTAGCTGGTATAATGTGGGTTGGTACATGCAACCGGGAATGCGCTTTCAACTAGCCCCGCATGTAAAATTGAATTCACTGGGGTTTCGTTGCGCCCGCTCCGACCAGGCGGCCGGGGGCGACTAGCAGAGGTTTTTGCTGGCTAGCCAAGAGTTATCTCGGCTGAATGTGTTTTTGCCCTTTACCAGCGGGATTCCCCGCTCAAGGCTAATTATGACCGGAATAAATATTCCAAAATCGTGGCAAATGTCTGAGCAGGAAGTGACACCGGAAGATATTTATCTGCGTCGAAGGGATTTTTTGAGTACCTCCTTGAAACTGGGCTCGGCAACCATGGCGGCCTTTTACGGATTCTCCCCACTTGCGAAGGGGTGGTCTGCCGAATCCAAGTCGGCAAGCCTTTCTTCATCTAACATCACTCCGGAAAATATCGCCTCGCGTTTTAATAATTTTTATGAGTTCGGCGTGGAAAAACAGGAAATATGGAAATCATCCCGCAAGCTTCAGACCAAAGAATGGAGCATTGAAGTAAGCGGACTGGTCAAGAATCCGCAGATTCTCGATTTTGAAACCCTGAAATTTTCCCAAGAAGAGCGTATTTATCGACTGCGTTGCGTTGAAGCCTGGTCCGTGGTGATCCCTTGGACCGGATTCCCCCTGCGTCTATTAATAGACAAGCTCGAGCCGCTTGCTTCCGCCCGCTATATAAAATTCACCACATTTCTGGACCCTGTTATCGCTCCGGGACAAAAAAATAGATTCTGGGAACCGTGGCCTTTTACAGAGGGTTTGCGACTCGATGAAGCCCGGCACGATTTAACGTTCTTGGCGACAGGAATTTATGGTCACTCGCTACCCAACCAACATGGCGCGCCTATCCGGCTAGTTGTTCCCTGGAAGTATGGTTTCAAAAGTATTAAATCTATTTCCCGTATTGAGTTCACTCGTGAGGAACCAGAGACTTTTTATACATCCCTTTCACCTCTGGAATACGATTTTGAAGCCAATGTGAATCCCAAAATCCCATACGCCCGGTGGCATCAAGCCTTCGAGCGGATTCCAGGTAAAGAGGAAACCGTGAAAACATTGCCTTATAATGGTTATGCAAATCAGGTCGCGGGACTTTATTTATGATGAAGATTAAGTACATTATCATTATTGCATTCTTACTAAACGCAATATATGCCTGGGCCGAGCCTTATGAAGCACCGCCCTGGGTGCCACCACCCCCGCCAAAGTCCCGGGTTCATCTGGTTGATAATGGTGATGGAACTTTAACTGAAACCAAGACGCGTTTAATGTGGGCCCAAAAAGACAGTTATGCCGATCTTGGGAAATGTTTGAACTGGTACCAGGCAAAGGAATATGTCGAAAACCTCAGGACAGGAGGACATACCGATTGGAGGTTACCGATGGTGTTTGAATATGGAATGATTTATGACAATACCAAAGAAAATATTATGGCTTGGGATCACGATCCGAATCAGCCGCTGGCCCTGTCTAAACAATTTGCGGATGGTGCGGCCTATTGGTATTGGTCGGCAGAATACAATAAAAATGATTTAGCGGATTGTTGTACCCGCACGGCTTATTTTGTAACCGGCCGCGCTTTCTGGCGTAACCTTTCAAACTGTACCAATGGCGGAGTTCGCGCCGTCAGAGATTTACCCCACCTGGGCAGTGACTAGCAGGGGCCTAACAAGTCCCCTTTTTAAGCGACCCCTAGAAATTGAAATTCAGATCCGTCTGAAATTTTTTGTGGTCCCTTTGCGTTCCCCGTTCTTCCTGAGAATCAAAATAATAGAAAGTCAACTTTACTCCTTTAGCCAAACCAATACTGGCTCCGCTTTCAAAGCCCCTGGCATTGCTTAGGCCTTCATGAAAATCCGAATCAGAAATCACATCAAAAACTGCTTCAGACTGGACCACCCTATGAATCACATGTAGCTGGTAGTCGCCAAACTTTTTCCCCGCGCTTCCATATTTGAATCCCAATTGCCAGGCCGTATCCAAGTCGGCGTTACCGCTGGCAAGATCCCCTGTATTCTGAGTGTATTCTCCATAAAGCTTGAGTTCTTGTCCGGCGATTTTTTCAGACCACTCTGCCATTAGATCGAGCATTTTGACTTCGGAGGTATTTGAAAGCAACGTGGAGGAACCGGAAAATGTGGTAGCCAGATCTTCTGTATTCTGAACATCATAATATGCCACGGCAATTTTGAATTTACCCAAACTCGTTTTCTGAGAGAGGATACCCTGATAACCAAGAATAATGATATCGTCACCCGGATCGAATTCATCATATATAAACTGACCGAAGTTGGCATCCAGTGTCGTATCTCCAAATTTCCTGGAAAACTGTTGGCCTATTCCTTCGACCATGACATCACTATCCCAAATGATTTCTGAAGTCATGAACGGAGGTTTGAATTTTCCACCTTGCAATACCGTCTTCCAACCAGCAACCCTAGGTTGATATCGGAAAAATGCCCTGTCCAAATCAAAGGCCCTATGAGTGAAACCTCCATCCAGAGTTACGTTCCCAGAGTCTCTGGCACTTAATCCCCCTGTTGCCATGCGGAAACCAATATCCAGGTCTTTGAGCATATGGATCGTTGCGCCCAACCGAAAACGGAGACGCCCACGGACCCGCTCATCAGAAACACCCGGCGTATTGGTGCTTTCAGTTTGCAAACGAACCCGCAAATCTCCATCCCAGGAAAACCTTTCAAGAATATCGAGAACAGCAATTTTGGATTCATATTTGTCTTCCAGAGTCCTCAGTCTTTTCTCATATTCGTTACCAGAGGCAATTGATCCCGTAGCAATCCAAATTACCATCAGGACAATTAAAAACTGGCATATAACGGTTTTCGACATCAATTAATCTCCAAATAGTTGGTGACTCTCATTTTTGACTCTAATCTCTCTATTCAAAATTTGTCAATTTCATGGACCATTTTGATGGCTTTGATGTGAGCAAAAACCGGTTGCCCCGGTTTGAGGTTTAAATTGGAAAGAGATTTTCTAGTGATCGTTGCCAATATTGGACGACCGGCATCCAGCTCAATATCTACCGAATATCCCTTCGGCTCCAGAGTACCAATTTTTGCAACCTTTGCCTGCAAAATATTTAATACGCTGGTGGTTCCCTCAGGAGGGGCAGTCGAAAGACTCACATCTTTGGAGTGAATGTGAACTCTCAATTTTTGTCCCACAGGAATATTTTGTTTGGGAACGTTAAGAGCCTGCCCCATAAAGTCCAACCGGGTTAACCCGAATTCTTCATCGTGTTCTGCAACTCCTGCTTCAAGTATCGCCCCCAACTGTTCATCCCCTACCGCATCCCTCAACTGGACATCCGAGAAAACCTCTTCCACCGGTCCCCAATTCACCACTTTTCCTGAATTCAAAATGACCATAGTGTCTACGAGTTGCAGGACCTCATTCATCGAATGCGAGACATAAATAATAGGCGTCTTAAACTCATCTTCAATATTTTTGATGAAAGGGATAATCTCAGCCTTGCGTTGCATATCCAGTGAGGCTAAAGGCTCATCCATGAGTAATAGTTTCGGGCTGGTGAGCAGGGCACGACCAATCGCGACCCTTTGCCTTTCGCCTCCGGACAGTTTGTCGGGATATCGTTTTAACAAAGCTGTCAACCCCAGCACTTGAACCACTTCATCCAAATGAAGATTGCGCTCCAGAGGTTGAGTTCGTTGATAACCATAAAGCAGGTTTTCCTGAATATTCAAATGTGGGAACAATTTTGATTCCTGAAATACCATACCCACCTTTCTTTTTTCTATGGGAATGAAAGTTTCATCATCCTGCCAAACTTGATCGGCCAATTTCAGGTATCCGGCTGGAGGCCTTTCCAGTCCCGATAAACAGCGCAACAAAGTAGTTTTTCCCGAACCAGAAGGACCAAATACTACTGTGACCCCTTTGGCCGGTAGGCTCAAGTCTATATCCAGATTAAACCCTGGATAATCTACTTTTAATTTTGCAGTTAATAAATCCGTCATGTCACCTGCACCGGCAGTCGCCGATTGACGGTATAAACCATCAATAGAACCAGAAAAGAAAATATTAAAAGGCCCGCAGAAAGGATATGCGCCTGAGCGTACTCGAGGACTTCCACCCGGTCATAAATTTCTATGGAAATCACTTTGGTCTTCCCGGGAATATTTCCACCCACCATCAGCACCACGCCAAATTCTCCAAGAGTGTGGGCGAACCCTAAAACCATTGCGGTGAGATAACCACGGCGTGCCAAGGGACTGATCACCGTAAAAAATGCGTCCAGGCGGGAAGCGCCCAACGACTGAGCGGTTTCCAGGGGAGTTTTACCGACAGACTCAAAAGCACTGTGAAGCGGTTGCACCACAAACGGCAGAGAATAAAGGGTAGAAGCAAAAACCAGTCCCGCAAACGAAAAAGAGAGAGGAGACCCTGTTATGGCCTGAACGGGACCTCCTACCCAGCCATGCGGTCCCAGCAGGATCAATAGATAAAAACCCAAAACGGTAGGCGGAAGAACCAGAGGCAATGCCACCACTGCCTCCACCACCACACGAATACGGGATCGCGTATGCGCCAACCACCACGCAACCGGAGTAGCTATTAGCAAAAGAATCCCTACCGTTATTCCTGCCAATTGCAGTGAGAGCCAAATGGGTTCCAGATCAATCAGGGGTAATTCCATTTCTTCCTTCCTCTAAAAAACGATAGCCATAAGACCTTATTATTTTTGTTGAAGCGGAGTCTTTCAAATATTTCAAAAACTGTTTTGCAGTAATATTATCGAGTCCTGCTTTTAATAAAATGGCCTGCTGTAAAATGGGTTTATGTAGTCTGGGGGGGACCTCCCACTGACTGCCCTTTAATTTGAAACGCGGATCTTGCATTTGGGATTTCGCTACCAACCCCATTTCGGCGTTCCCCGTAGCAACAAATTGCAAGGTTTGCGCGATGTTTTCTCCCCGAACCAAGTGAGGTTCCAGTTTTTCCCATAAACCCAACCGTTGCAGGGCCTCGTGCGCGGCCCTGCCATAAGGAGCCGTTTTGGGATTAGCAATCGCAAGTTTTCTCATACTCGTATCTGACAAAGACTCCACCCCACTTATTTTTTGGGGATCAAGACTCCATAACACCAGAGACCCTTCGGCATAAGTGAACCTTGTTCCGGCAACACCCACTCCGTCCCGCTCCAGCAGGGTCGGCCTTCTTGCATCTGCCGCCAGCAAAACATCAAAGGGAGCACCGTTTTGGGCCTGAGCATAGAGCTTGCCGGTCGATCCTGAAATTATTACCAACGTGTTTCCTGTATCCTGCTGGTAACGTGTGGCAATTTCCTTGAGCGGATTCAAAAAATTGGATGCAACCGCCACATGAACCTCTTCTGACCAGCCCGACACAGCCCTCCACAGAACTAAAATCACCACCCCTACGCCTAACCATCTCGCACTTCCCATTATCTTTTCCAATATGTTTTTGAATATATAACGGTGTAATCGTTATATACCATTAAGCATAACGAGTGTCAACCTGATCGCTTCGTCAAAGCTTTTTATCTTTTTTTTAATCAGGGCTTAAGTTTTAAGGTTTTTTGCCGATAACACCACTACGGATAGCTATACCCACTACAGGCAAAAAACATGGAAGTGCAAATAATTCAAGGACGTACAGAAGTAAGGTTTGTCGGAAACCCCGGCCAGTGCGAAGATTGTGAAGAAGGTCAGTTGAAAGAAGATGCGCTCAAAAAAGGTATCGAAGAAGATCGGGTAAACCTGTCTCAAGCCTCCCTCTTGCTTGCCAAAGATCAAACCAATACAGATAAATTGGCAAAAGAGGAGGAAACTCAAGAAGGCCCCGCCCGCTCATCCAGTCAAACAGGCCCGAGAGCCGAGGCAGAATTATCTGAAGAAGAGCGCCAAATTTTGAAGGAACTTAAGGCACGAGACGCGGAAGTACGCGCTCATGAGCAGGCTCATCTCAGTGCCGCAGGGCCCTATGCTAACGGCGCACCAAAATACGAGTATCAAACCGGACCCGACGGCAAACAATATGCGGTTGGGGGAGAAGTTTCTATCGACACCTCTCCGGTTCCGGGAAACCCCGAAGCAACGGCTCGAAAAGCCAGGACTATAAAGCGGGCCGCCTTGGCTCCAAGCGACCCCTCGCCGCAAGATGTAAAAGTAGCCGCTCAGGCGGCACAGCTGGAAGCCCAGGCGCGACTGGAAGCTAAAGCGGAAAAAGCTGAAGAAAAAGAGGAAGCCGCAGGAACGGAAAACACCCCCACTTCCTTAGAGGAGGATCAAGATTCCGCCACCCATTCAGAAAGCAACAATGATACGGATTCTTCCAACCCATTCGCGCGACGGGTGTCGAACCGATTCAATCCATCTGGCAGTAGCTCTGGAAATTTGCTCAACGTCATTTCCTGATAAAAATAGAACCCGCCTCAGCTAAAAATTTCGTGGTACAACTAACCAGGCTTGGTTAAACCCGGCACATTCCCTCAAGAATGCCAATTAGAATGAACATACAAAACTACAAATTCATTTTATCCACCACATTTTTGACAATTTTTTTATTTCTTTCTTCCGGGGTTCCAGGCTGGTTTGATGGTCTTCCCTGGAGTAATACGGCGGAAACCCTCACCCTCATCATTTTTATCCCCTGCTTATTCATCATTGGACACAGCTTTTTGTCAACTCAGTCCAGTGTGATTTTTCTCGCCACCCTGCTCATTTTAAAATTAACTCTTCATTTTGGAGCACCATTAAGCGGATGGAAGGTGAAAGTTTCTCCAAATTTAGAGAGCCTGGAAAATGGAGAGCTCTTAAAAACCTATTTCACTATTTGGGAAAAAGACGTCTCTGCAATATTAAAGAAGGAGTGGTCTGATAAAAAAGAATTTCCGATAGACTGGTTTTTACCCATGAATAACGATAGCTCCAAAAAACCTTGGGATACTGTTGCCGGTCCTCTGGAAGAAAAGTTTGAAAAACTTTCGCTTTGGATGAGTGTTGAAGGGGTTATTCGCCTTCCTCAAGAAACCCAACTTGTCTTACTGGTTCAAGGCACCAAATATCAGGAAATGAACGCAGTCTCATTAGATGGGGAAAAACTTTCAATCCCTATTGTGAATCATATCGCAGAAGTTAAAGAGTTGGAGGCACCTTCCCCTTCAACAAGATACTGGTCCATTTCAGGAAAATTTAAATACCTGGGTAACAACTGGGCTTTTCATCCATTGGTGGTTGATGGAGAAGGGAATATTAAATCTGTATTTGAAAATGGCGTTTCCTGGCAGGATGATTCGGCTCTGGATCTGAACGATGGAAAATTAAAAACTTACCTGTTCCTGGGAAAGTTGATCGATTACGGAGTTTTAGTATTTCTGTTGGTCTGGTTTGTTTGGTCTTTACAAAATTTATGGGCTCAGAAAATTCTATCATTTCCTATGGCTATCTGCAGTCTGCTGGGAGTGGTTCTACCCTGGCTTATGGCTTATTTTGCTTCGCTATTGTCTTTAGTTCGGTTTCCTTATCCTCTAAACCCTCAGTACCTGGCAATCAGCATCTTTTTAGCAGGGGTGGGCATACTTGGGTACTCGTATTGGAGACCTGAATCTTCTTTAGTTAAAAATAATAAATTTGAAAAGAAAGTTTTTCTTCTCTTCGCACCTGCCTTATTTGCTTATTTCACTTTTAGGTGGTGGCCTGATCTGGAGCACATTTCTCTTTGGTCCCTGGGAAATGATTGGACCTCCTATCAAAATTTTTCCCGGGCAATTGTCATTGAAGGGAAGTGGTTAGAAGCAGGAGAGCCTGTCTTATACACCCCTTCTCAATACAGATATATTGTGGCATTTTTTCATTGGTTGTTTGGCCCCTCTGCCTTCTCGCAACGTTTGTCAGATATATGGTTTACGATTGGAACCGCTATCATATTGGTCCATATGGCGATCAGGCTTGGGCTTTCTACCTTCATGACTATTATTACCTCCGTGCTATTTCTTTGTGTTGCGATTGGTGAACTCACCCATATTGGTGATGGATTGGCTGAGTATGCCGCCATGTTTTTTATCATGTTCGCTGGTTTTATACTTTTCAAAAGGCCTGTCAGCTATATTCGGGTTTTATTTGCTGGATGTTTTGCAACCATTGGGTGTTGGTTACATCTGGACCGCATTGGAGTTGCGGGCGGCATGGCCTGTCTTTTAATAGACCTTAAAAGGGGAACCTTATCGTTCGTATGGAAAAACTTTTTTCATGCGGTTAGGAATAACTGGAAAATTTTTGCGGTCTATTTGACAACTTTGGGCCTTGGATTACTTGCCATTATTTTACGAAATGGATTTGTCGGAGGGCATTTTGGGTTCGTTGCTCCCGGTCATCCAAACTTTTCCGGAGACTTATTATGGAGCAATTGGTATTTACTTCTTACTGGTGAACCCTGGCCCAATTTTCCCATCAATACGATGTTATTAGCATTGGTTCTCTTACTTGGCACTCTTTCTGGATTGATAGCATTAATATGGCGCCCAAGGTTTTTGTCAGGTTATCCTTTAGGCCTAAGCCTAAGCCTAACCCTGTTAGGGTTTCTGTCGCCTTATTTATTTCTCCATATTTGGGGTTATCCTCCCCGTTACAGCACTCAACTTTTGCCTTTGGCTGCTCTCTCTTTAGGAATCCTCTTGAATAATTTTAATACTCGTAATGGAGTGACGACAAAAAAAAGGGCCTGAAGCGCTACGCGCCTCAAACCCATGCTAGGAGTGGCGGGGTCGACGAGACTCGAACTCGCGACCTCCGGCGTGACAGGCCGGCGTTCTAACCAACTGAACTACGACCCCGCGGTCGTTTAATTAT
>JABIXH010000321.1 GCA_018664975.1 Nitrospina sp.
AAAGATGTTGCTGACCGTGAGTTAGGCAGTGAGTTCCAGTTTCTCCTTCATGCCGGTACGGGTTTAGAATTTTTCCAGAAGGAAGGTGCCTACTCCATCAATTACCGGTTTTTTCATGTTTCCAACGCTGGAATCCAATTTCCTAATATCGGACTCAACGCCCACATGTTTACCTTGGGTAAACGTTTCTAGCCACTAGCCGGGCTGGTAGCCGTAATGTTTTTCCTCAGCCTTCATGCCGGGGCATTAGAGGGAGGTTGGAATAAGTCCTATGTCATCCCCGCCTGACCCTGGTGTCCTCAACCGATTCTTTTTTGTTATTGAACGATTCGCCTATCGGCACTCTGTGCTGGTTATTTTGGTATCTTTGGTATTAGCTTTCCTCTCTGTGTGGGTGACCGCACAAAAACTCACCTTTAAAACCGGGCGTGGCGATTTGGTGGCAAAGGGCCTACCGTATGTCAAACAATATGAAAATTACCGCCAGCAATTTGAAGACCTTGAAGGTATGGTCGTGGCGGTGGAAGGTGAAAAACCTACAGAAATGTCTGGTTTTGCAGAAGCTCTTGCAACAAAACTGAAAGCTCAGTCGCATCTTTTTTCACAGGTAGTTTATAAAATTGATATCGGTTACTTTCGGTCGCGGTTCCTGCTTTATCTAAAGCAGGACGAATTGAAAACGTTAAGCCGTAAGCTGGAAGACCATCAGGGTTTTCTGGAATCGGTGAACGACACACCTGGTCTCCACCCACTTTTATCCAGCATCAATGCAGAAATAAGCTCCGGTATGGTCGATTCCCTATTGACTGATTTTCTTGGGGAGGAAGATGAAAATGGAAGCGAGGATGCCGAAGACCTCAGCTTGTTGATCCGGTTGTTGGAAGAAATGACTCGTAGCCTGATGGGTGAAACCGGTTATCGATCGCCCTGGCAGTCATTATTCACCGGTAGTTCTGACTCCCTGCGCGAAAAGGGGTACATGGTCTCAGAAAACGAAGACCTGCTTTTTATTCTATTGGTTCCCAATAATGACAAATCCAGTTTTACCGGATACAAAGATGCGGTGAATCTGGCCCGCCAATTTATAGCTGAAGCGAAGAAAGAGTTTCCCGGTATAAGGGTTGGGCTGACCGGAGAAGATGTGATATCCAGTGATGAGATGTTGACCACCCAGGCTGATGTTGAAACAGCCTCTAAAATAGCTTTAATAGGGGTAGCTTTACTTTTCATCATTGCATACCGGGGAGTTGTCAAACCTTTGCTGGCCATTTTTTGCCTTCTACTGGCGTTGTGCTGGACGATGGGATTCACAACCTTGACCATCGGCCACTTGAATATTCTTTCCGTAGTGTTTACCACTATCCTGATTGGACTGGGCATCGATTTTGGAATCCATATTCTCGAACGCTATAAGGAAGAAAGGCAGGAAGGCAACGAAATCCTGACCGCCCTGCAAAACACATTGCAGGGAACGGGCAAGGGAAACTTTTCCGGGGCCATCACCACTGCTATGGCATTTGGTGCCATGGTGCTTACTGACTTCATAGGTATTGTTGAACTGGGCTGGATCGCTGGATGGGGCATTCTTTTTTGTATGATTGCCATGCTTCTGGTTCTTCCCGCTCTGGTCACGCTGGAAGAAAAATGGCGAAAACCAAATTATGTTAAATCTGTGACGGCCCAACAAAAAGGGTGGATCGATAAACTGTTTGATCATTACTACCTGATAATTGGACTGTGTACGGTTCTGGTTCTCGTTGCTTCCCTGTCATTGAAAGGTCTGCGTTTTGACTACAACCTGCTCAACCTGCAGGCCAAGGGTACCGAGGCGGTTCAATATGAAATGAAAATCCTTGAAAGTGCGGGGCGTTCTGCCTGGTCCGCCGCCATGCTGGTCGATTCCCTGGAAGAAGTCCGGAAAAAAGAACTTCAACTCAAGGCTTTGCCAACTGTCGCTAAGGTTGAGAGCCTCTCGATGGTGATGCCGGAACATCAGGAAGAAAACCTGCGCACGATCCGGAAAAACCTTGCTCCTCTGATAAATGAAATGGAAGTAGAACCGGAAGATGTTGATTTCTCCTGGAAAGCATTGAACAACACCCTCAAACATATTCAGTTTAAATTGCAGGGTCGGGAGGAAGATGGGAAAACGCTTGACCCCGTGCAAGTGGCGGGGAACCGTTTGAGAAACTTCCTTGAGCAAAGCAAAAATGTGGAATCCGGTCTGGCCGAAAAAAGACTAAGTAAATTCTCCGAAGTTCTTTTCACCGATTACCGCAATCTTATAGAAGAACTGAAAGCCAATGCTAAAACACAGTCAGTGCGGCTCGAAGAAATCCCATCAGACCTGAGAAAGCGTTACATCTCCTCCAAAGGCAAATACGTGATTCATATTTTCCCCAGCGTGGATATATGGGATCAGGATGAACGAAAAAAATATTTAAATGATCTTCGGTCCGTAGATCCAAATGTCACCGGCACCGCAGTGAATATGTTTGAATCCACTCGTTTGATGACAGAAGGTTATGTTAAAGGTGGGCTCTACGCCATGACCGCGATCGTTATTTATCTGTTTTTCATGTTCCGAAATGTTCGTACAGTTTTTTTCGTTCTTCTCCCAGTGTTAGCGGGGTCTGTCTGGACAGTAGGTATCATGGATGTGATCGGGCTTAAGCTGAACATGGCGAACCTGGTTATTCTGCCACTCATATTAGGCATCGGCGTGGTCAACGGAATTCATATCACCCACCGCTACCGGGAGGAAGAAGATAAAAACGCCAGCGTTTTGGGTAAAAGCACCGGCCAGGCAGTTCTGCTTAGCTCACTCACAACTATGATGGGATTCGGCAGTATGATGGTGGCCGACCATTATGGGGTGTTCAGTCTGGGCCTTGTGCTGACCCTGGGCGTACTGAATTGCCTCATAGCGTCCGTCACCTTCCTGCCCGCCCTCTTAAAGTTAAGTACCGCAAAAGGCTGGAAAGTCTAGCGGCCAAGCGGCCGCAGGCAATAGGTCTATTCTTTTTTAGCTATACAAATGCCATAAAGCTTCTGGATGGGCGGAGCTTAAAAACTCCTCTCCCCTGGTGGGAGAGGATTAAGGGGATGCTGTAATGATTCCCCCCTGACAAGGGGGGCCTTGTCATATTATTTCCCTCCCTTCGCCTACGGCTTTTGATTTACTCTGGCCTCTATTTTTATCAGTGTCAATCTGTGTTAATCGGTGGATAAAAAAGGTTTTTCAGTAACTTGCTGGTGGGCTAGCCCCACGCCGGGCGGTGTGTTAGAATCGCGTGACCAAGGTGCGCTGGTATTAGAATAAGACGTTTGTTTAGGACAGTTTGGAACCTTCGTGGGCTTTTCGGCATCTTAGGAAGAACTGTATATTTTTTAGATAGATTGGAATATGGCGATTCAGTTCACAAAAATGAGTGGCAGTGGCAACGATTTTATCATCATTGATAATCGGGACCCGGTTATTGATGATGAGAAGAAAGTCGATTTTGTCCGCCGCGTTTGCGACCGTAAAATGTCCATCGGTGCTGATGGAGTGATTTTTGTCGAAAACTCAGATCAGGCTGATATCAAGTGGGATTTTTATAATGATGATGGATCGTCTGCCGAGATGTGCGGGAACGGAGGCCGTTGTGTGGCGCGTTATGCGGTGGAAAAAAAGATTGCCCCTGCGGAACTGACTCTTGAAACGCTGGCTGGAATCATTGGCGCAAAAGTAGAGGGTGCCAACGTTAAAGTTAAGCTGACCTCACCTGAGAACTTGCGGCAGGATATCGATGTGGAACTGAACGGAACGCATTTCCAGGTCGACAGTCTCGATACGGGCGTGCCGCATGCGATCATTTACTCTGATGATGTCGAGGCTGTTAATGTGAAAGACGTGGGTAATGGCATTCGATTCCATGATAAGTTTGCCCCGGCGGGAACCAATGTGGATTTTGTGCAAAAAGTGGGAGATCATGCTCTAAAAGTTCGCACCTATGAGCGGGGCGTGGAAAATGAAACGCTGGCATGCGGGACAGGTGTTGTGGCATCGGTTCTGCTTTCGTCATATAAAAACCTGGTTCAGCCTCCTGTTGATGTTGAAACGCGTGGAGGAGAATTTTTAAAAGTAGATTTTCATCCAGCTAACGGGGGTCCGGTTAAGGATGTTTACCTTGAGGGACTCACCCGCATTGCATTTGAAGGAACTCTGGCCGAATATTAACTCTATTGGTTTAAGAAAATTATTATGTTTGAAGGATCGTTTGTTGCCATAGTGACTCCGTTTAATAACGGAAAAGTAGATGCCTCGGCCCTGCGTGGGTTGATCGAGTTCCAAATAGAAAATGGAACTAACGGAATTGTGCCTTGCGGTACTACGGGCGAGTCGGCCACCTTGAATCATGCCGAGCATGAAGAGGTGATTCGCATCGCTGTTGAAACCTGTAAAGGCCGTATTCCAGTATTGGCGGGTACAGGGTCCAACGCAACGCTTGAGGCTGTGGAGCTGACCCAGCGCGCCCAGAAAATAGGGGCGGATGGGGCTCTGTTGATCACGCCCTATTATAACAAGCCGACTCAGGAAGGTTTGTTCCAGCATTTTTCTATGGTAGCGAAAGAAACCGATCTACCCATCATTCTTTATAATGTTCCCAGTCGCACTTCCGTTAATATGGTATCTGGCACCGTAGCTCGTTTGAGTGCCATCAAAAATATTGTGGGTATCAAAGAAGCATCCGGCTCGCTGGTGCAAGTCAGTGAGATCATTGATTCCTGTGGGCCGGACTTTTCTGTGATCTCTGGTGAGGACGCATTAACATGGCCGATTCTTGCGATTGGCGGCAAAGGGGTAATTTCGGTAACTGCCAATCTGGTGCCTAAAAAGTTTGCCAAATTATGTCAGGCCGCTCGGGCAGGGGATGTGGATAAGGCAAAAGCTCTGCATTATGAGTTGCTGAATTTGAACGATATCATGTTTATCGAGACGAACCCTATTCCTGTTAAAGCCGCTCTGGCGCTCATGGGTCGAATCGAAAATGAGTTCCGCCTACCCTTATGTGCGCCGACAGAGGAGCATCTTTCGCAATTGAAGACTGTGCTTGAAACTTACGATTTGGTGTAACTTTTCTGCATATATAAAACAGGAGGGTAATAGATTTGACCAGGATTCTTGTAATAGGCATTGCCGGGCGTATGGGAAAGACCATTGCCGGATGCATTGAAGACACCGAGGGTGTGCAACTGGGTGGAGGTACTGAACAAGCCGGAAGTCCAAACCTGGGGCAAGATGTCGGCGATGTTACCGGTACGGGAACAAAAGGCATAGCAGTTTTGGATGATCTGGGTAAAGCCCTGGAAAACTGCGATGTCGTGATCGATTTCACCACTCCTGAATCGAGCCTGAAAACCTTAAATGCCTCTGCCGAAAAAGGTAAAGCGGTTGTCGTAGGCACGACTGGATTTTCTCCAGAACAACGCCAGGAAATTGAACAAATAGGAAAAAAAATTCCCTGTGTGGTTGCTCCCAATATGAGCATCGGGGTTAATGTGTTGTTCAAGTTGGTTGCCGATGCGGCACGGGTGTTGGGGGATGCGTATGATGTAGAAATTGTCGAGGCGCATCATAAATTTAAAAAGGATGCACCCAGCGGGACTGCTGTACGTATTTCAGAAATTGTTGCTGATTCATTAGGGAGAAATCTTGAGGAAGTTGGCGTATATGGTAGAAAAGGAATTGCCGTGCGTACTCCGAAAGAAATTGGTATTCATACTTTACGGGCAGGAGATATCATCGGAGAGCATCGGGTTTTGTTCGGGGGCATGGGAGAAAATTTTGAAGTATTTCACCGGGCGCAGAGCAGGGAGACTTTTGCTCGAGGTTCCATTCGTGCCGCTCAATGGATTTTAGGTCAACCCAATGGTGTCTATGATATGCAAGATGTTTTGGGTCTGCGCTGACTAGAGGGAAGCTATGGGTCTACCCCATTTAAAATTGGATCGCAGGAACTTTCTGAAAATACTTTCCCTTACCTCTCTATCTGTTTTGGTGCCGAAAAAAGCCAGTGGAGTTGAAGATTTCCGCAACGACAAGGGCATTCCCAAGCAATACATCCAGAATCGGGATAATCCCGATTTTCATATTCGCAGTGCCAATCCATTTCTCGGTGTAGATACTCAAAGTTGGGGGTTAGCGGTAGGAGGAATGGTTAAAAAACCTATTGGTCTTGGTTATGAGGATTTGTTTGGTTTGAAAATGCATTCCCAGGTTTCGCGGCTCAAGTGTGTAGAGTGTTGGTCTGCCAAAGCAAAGTGGGAGGGGTTCCGTTTCGAGGAACTGGTGCAGAAAGTTCAGCCCGATCTATCGGCAAAGTATGTTTATATCCAGTCTGCTGATTCCTATTACGAAAGTTTTGCGCTGGAAGAGTTGCTCCGCCCACGTGTCCTCTTTGTTTTGCGTATGAATGACCAACCGTTAAGTCGAGACCATGGGTTTCCTCTCAGGTTGATCGCCCCGTTCAAGTATGGCTATAAAAATATCAAATACATTACAAGCATTAAGTTTCTCGATTCCCGCAAACGTAATTACTGGTCGAACAGCGGTCCTTATTCGGTCGATGGGACGATTCAACCGGGCATTGACCATCCCCTGGATTTCAACAAGAAACCCTTGCCCATCAACGGCGGGGAAGTGTTCCATTATTTCGACCCGCGTCCTTCTAAGCGTGGGGCCAGCTAGCAGCAAGTTTGGCGGGCTAGCAAAGAGTCATATTGGCTTGATGGGTTCTTGCCCAATTCCCTCCTGATAAGGGGGATTGCGGGTCATTGTTTCAAAGGTCTCCTGTATGAACCGTTTCACCATTTTCTTCCTTTTTACCTTTCTGATTTCCTGCGATTCTTATAGCGTTAAGCAGATTCCCGTAGTGATTCCAGATGGACTCATTGTGCCCGGGGAGATGGTCTATATTCCGGCCGGAGAATTTATAATGGGGCATGCTGAGGAGCCGGGAACCCAGGGTGGAAAGCTTATAAAGTCTAATTCTTTTCTCATTGATCGTTTTGAGGTGAGCCATGAAGCTTACAAGAAGCTTCGACCTGAACATTCTTTTCATCCGAAAAAGGCTCGTTGGCCAGTGGCATTTGTGACGTATTCTGCGGCGGAGTCCTTTTGCCTGAGTCAAGAAAAGCGTCTGCCGACTGAAACCGAATGGGAGAAAGCGGCAAGAGGAACAGATGGACGCAAGTGGTCCTGGAAAATATATATTGATCACCCTAATAATGGTTTCTCAGGTTTCATGCCGGAGCCGGTGGACAAAAGGCCAGAGTGGATCAGCCCCTACGGAGTTTATGGCATGGGCCATAATGTCTGGGAGTGGATGGCGGACGACTACCAATTAGTGGGGCAGGGAGAAGGAGAAAACTTTAAAGTTATTCGCGGTGGGTTATTACAGACACATCTTACGGTTCAATTTTCTCCAACCTGGTTCCGCAATTGGATGGACCCGGAGTCAAAGCTGAACTTCATGGGTTTTCGCTGCGCAAAGGATGCTTGAAAAAAAGGTGAAACAATATTTTTAATTTGTAAAAAATTTGTACTCAAGAAGAAGGAGGAGGGTATTGCGGAGGATTAGAAGTCCCCTCTTAGATGTTCAGCAATTTCTGAAGCGGCGGTGTCAAAAAGTTCTTGTTCCGAGCCGCCAGTAATTCCGCCTGCTATCCAGGAGTTTACTTCCCAGGCACCTACCATATTTCCGTTGTCATAAAGTGCCGCTTTCACCCGAAGCTCACCCTTAGCGGAATCTGCAAAACCCATGGTAGCGATTCGGGCCATTCGACTCCCTTCATTAAATTCCATTACTTTATACTTCAAGTTAAAGCGGGCGTTTTTCCCAGATAAAGCGTAACCCGTGAACTGCAGTTGATCTTCAATTGCCCCCTGCATTTTGGAGCCTGCGTCCATAAGTCTAAAGTCTTTTGAGGTCATGTCCACAATAGAGATGGTGTTTTCAGAATTACTCCATCGTTTTTTGGTAACTGAATCCACCCCTGAACAGGCGGGCAGAGTCATCAATAACACGATAAATATTTTTAAAATGAAGTTCATGATTGTTCCCGGTGCAGGGGATTAATTCTGCTAGTATTTTAGCAAAAAAGGGTTCGAAATTTCAATGCCTCATCCATGGAAGGGGTTACTGGAACCAATGCAAAACAGATTCTTCGAATTGGCTGAACCAGAGCTGAACTTCTATGGGAATGAGGCTGTTGATATAAGTCATATAACCCGTTGCCAATACAATTCCCAGACCGATCAATAAGATTCCACTGAAAAGGTTGGTGGTATGTAGAAAAAAGGTTTTTCCTCCTACAGTGAGATCCCATCCCTTTCCTCGAAGCAAGGTCCAGAATAGTCCGTCCTTGGGCAAATTACTACATAGGGTTGCGACAATGATGAGTGGAAGGCCCAGTCCTACAGCGTAAAAGAACAGAAGGATCATTCCCTGTGACACAGTTTTTTCTGAGGCCGCCAACATAAGAATACTGGAAAGGATGGGTCCGACGCAGGGGGTCCAGCCTAATGCGAAGGTTGCTCCAAACAAGAAAAATCCCACAAAGGTGGAAGTCGGTCTGCCTTTAAAGGTAGCCCCGGAAAAACCTTTTCCGAATAGGGTCATGACGCCAAATATTCCTACAATGCCACCTCCGACTTGGGTGATCTGGAACATATAATCCCTGAGGATTTGGCCTAAAACACTGGCGGAAGCCCCCATCGCTACAAACAATGTTGCTAACCCGAAAAAGAAAGCCAGTGACATGCGGCCCATGCGCGCTCGATCAGATTGTGCGGTCACTGCGAAATAAGCCGGAAGAATGGGTAATGTACAGGGAGATAGGAAACTGAATATTCCTGCAATGAATGCCAACAGGGTCAGGGCCACGATTCCTGTATCAGGAAGGTTGGGTTTAGGCTGAAAAGGATTGATGAAGGGCGCATTCGCAGGTTTTGATATTGTGGATGTCTCCAACGAAGATGAAAGAGAAGGCTTGGAAATTGTAGAAGAAGTCGACCCCTTCAACATTTTAGGAATAGAAGAGGTTTTCGTCTTCATGTATGGCGGCTGGGTTAAGCTTACGCAACGGAACCCCACATCTGGCGCGGGTTCATCGGCATTAGAGTATTGCCGGTAGCCGCTACGTGCGAACATTTTGATGGCTTGGTTGTACAGGGGGCCGGGGAAATGCCCTATATCGCTGGCGGAATGGCCTCGCAGAATTTTTAATTCAGCCTGGTAAAACTCGCTTTGATAGATACTCCCTTTATAAGGCTGATAATCGTTGTCTACCCACTCCCACACATTACCAATCAGGTCATGAACACCCTCCTGGCTGGAGCTTTTAGGAAAAGAACCGACTGCCTTCGGTTGGTTTTTACTACCGGGCCGGTCTGAAAGGTTTGCCCAGCCTTCATGGAACGTGTTTCCCCAAGGATACTCATTGCCTTCCTTGCCTCTTGCGGCACGCTCCCATAGTTTCTCTGAAGGCAGTTTCTTATTCGCCCATTGACAGAAGTTTGTCGCGTCATACCAACTGACGTAAGTCACTGGATCGTTATCTTTACCTTCTGGAAAATCCGAGTTTTGCCAATTCGGAGGTAGAACGGCATCCAGAGCATCGACATATTTTTTATACCGCTTATAGGTAACCTCGAAACGGTCAATATAGAATTCTTTGAGAAAAATTTTCTGTTGAGGAGTTTCATCTGCATACCAGGGTTTTGGAATACCCATAGATAGCGCCTCGGCGGACTCATCTTTTTTGTTAGTGCCGAATACAAATGGACCCGGGGGAATATAGACCATATCCCCTTCCAGGGAATAATCGCTTTCCTGCTGGGACCATGCGTCATGAGGCAATAGGAAAATCAGGCTTAATAGCAATAGACCAATGGTGAGCCTTTCTCCCAAATGGGAATACAGGAAATTATTTTTCAAAGGAATTGGGCTTTTTGCAAGTATGGATAGGGAATCTTTCATAGACAACGCGCTCAGTTCCCCAAAAGGTTTTCAAAGTACAACAGGTTGTCTGGCGTAGCCCAGTCTTCTGCGCCTCTTAGTTCCCCTATGATATTTCCTTCGGGATCAATCATGAACGTGGTGGGAAGGCTGACCACTCCATACTTGTTGCTGGCCTGCAATTGTTGATCGAGAAGGATGGGGAAGGAAAGGTTATTTGCCTTGATGAAGGGTTCTACAATTTTAGCCCCGAACATGTCATTGGATATAGCGAGCAAGGAAAAATTTTTGAGCTTAAAACGTTGGTACAAGGTTTCCAGTGAGGGCATTTCCATTTTACAGGGACCACACCAGGTCGCCCAGAAATTTATCAGCACATAATTCCCTCTATGCTGGCTAAGGCTGACTCTCTCACCATTGAGGGTTTTTAAGGTGAACTCGGGTGCTGGTGTAAGTGTCTCGGTTTGCGCCAGGATAGGTGTCGGTGACAATAACAGCAATATAAATGCAAAGGCCAGATAGAAAAATAATGTGTTTTTTTTTGCGAAAATCATAAAGATTGGTTTCTAACTGGGATGGAAAAGTATCGGGGGTAAAAGTTCCAGAAAAAAACTTGCCCCTTTGCTGGATGTTCTTTCCAGGGGCGTTCAGACCAAATTGGAAAAGAAAATAATTATTCTACCGCTTCAACGCAACGAACCATCGGTATGGCTTTTTTTAAAGCCTTTTCAATGCCCATCTTCAGAGTCATGGTGGAACTGGAACATGAAACGCAGGCTCCCACGAGCCTGACTTTTACAACTCCATCGTCTATATCCACCAGCTCAACATTTCCTCCATCCTGAATGAGCATGGGTCTCACACTTTCCAATACTTCTTCGACTTCTTCTCTCATGAAACCCTCTACTTTCTTGTGTTCAGGAAAACCTCAGTTCTACTTTTGCTCGTTCGAGGTGCGAATGTTAAAGAAAATACAACGACCACCCGTTGTTTGATCGGGTCTATCCTCCGTTCACCAGCAATTCTTTTTTTTCAAGAAGCTGTTCTTTTGTTTCTACATGTTCGGGGTCCTTGGGTATACAGTCAACAGGACAAACTTCTACACATTGAGCTTCTTCATACCATCCTACACACTCCGTGCAGCGTTCCCATTCAATTACAAAAATATCATCCCCTTCTGAAATTGCTTCGTTGGGGCATTCAGGTTCACATACGCCGCAGTTTACACAATCTTCATTAATGAGCAGAGCCATAAAAAATTCTCCCTCGGTAAAATATGTTGCGATAACGTGCTCCGAACTTAATCCGGTGCTCGCTCGAAAGTTTTTGTTTCCGGATTCCAGCTAAACAGGGCCTGATCCCGGATTTTTTTATCATAAACAGAAACCACCAGATAGCTGGTATCTGGATAGATGGGGGTTTCCCCATCGAACAGAGCCATTCTGGTGTCTTCTTCCGAAAAATAGGCATCATGCTCGGGATGGGAATGATACAGAACTTTAAAGATCAAACCCTTCGAGCTAGCCTCACTCAAATGCTTCTGAAGTTCCAACGCACTTACATTATAAGCAGTGCGGGCATCCCGAACATAATTTACGGGATCTTTTTCATGAAGCTTATTTTGAATATTTTTGCACCGGTAGACAATATTTTCATTATTATGGTTAGGCTTGCCTACAACGATTCCACAACATTCAAAAGGGTATTCATCCACTGCATGACGATAAATCTCGTCCAATTGTTCTTGTGCAAGTGGGGACATGTATTATTTTGTGACGTTTAGGATGTGATGTCAAATGGTTTTGGCTATTACTTCAAGGGTGGGTTTTGACAACGAGGTTATCATTGACCGAAACTTGGCAAGCCA
>JABIXH010000055.1 GCA_018664975.1 Nitrospina sp.
AAACGTCAAAAAGAAATTGGAATCTTTAAAATCTGGCTTGCCTGAGGGAGTGGAGATTGTTCCAACCTATGACCGCTCCGGACTTATTGTTAAAGCCGTAGATAATTTAAAAGAAAAACTGATCGAAGAAGGGATTGCCGTATCCATTATCTGTATTTTGTTTCTGTTGCATCTGAGGTCGGCATTTGTTGCCATTGTGGTCATACCCTTAAGTGTTCTGATTGCTTTTATCATCATGAACCAGCAGGGTTTGAATGCGAATATCATGTCTTTGGGCGGAATTGCTATAGCCATCGGCGCGTTGATCGATGGGGCGATTGTTATGATAGAAAACGCACACCAGCATTTGGCGAAAGACAAAGGCAAAAAGAATCATTGGCAGATTATCTATGAAGCGGCATCTGAGGTGGGGCCTGCACTCTTTTTTAGCTTGCTCATAATGACCACTGCATTTTTGCCGGTGTTCACCCTCCAGGCTCAGGAGGGGCGTTTATTCTCACCTCTGGCTTTTACCTGGACCTATTCATTGTTTGCCGCCGCACTATTGGCAATAACACTTGTGCCTGTATTGATGGGCTACTTTATTCGAGGAAGAATTCTTCCAGAAAAATATAACCCGTTCAGTCTTCTTTTTACCTGGATATTTAAACCCATAATCTGGCTTGCCTTGAGAATGAAGCTAGTCGTCATCATTGTTGCCATAGGTTTAACAGTGGCAACGGTTATTCCATTACAGCGATTAGGTTCTGAGTTCATGCCACCCTTGAATGAAGGCGATTTGTTATACATGCCGACCACCCTGCCTGGTATCTCCATAACCAAGGCAAAGCAACTGGTTCAGCAAACCGACAAAATTATCAAGACCTTTCCTGAAGTGCATCATGTTTTCGGAAAGATAGGACGTGCGGAGACTGCAACGGATTCTGCGCCTCTCAGTATGTTGGAAACGACCATCACCCTGAAACCGGAATCAGAATGGCGTGAAGGCATGACTCCCAAAAAACTCATACAGGAAATGGATGCGGCCTTGAAAATACCGGGTGTCACCAATGCCTGGACGATGCCTATCAAAACGCGTATTGACATGTTATCCACCGGGATAAAAACACCAGTTGGCATAAAAATCGCTGGAAACGATTTAAAAATACTAGAGAAATTAGGGAGGGAAGTGGAGTCCATCATTAAAACCGTTCCCGGTACTCTGAGTGTGTTTTCAGAGCGGGTAGTGGGAGGAAATTATTTTGATTTTGAAATCAACCGTGATGAGGCGGCGCGATACGGTTTAACAGTGGGGGATATTCAGGATGTAATCCAAACCGCTATTGGCGGTATGAACGTATCGACCGTTATCCAGGGGCTGGAACGTTATCCGATAAACGTCCGTTACTCCCGTGGGCTTCGGGATGACCTGAATAAGTTGCAACGAGTGTTAATTCCGACACCTCGAGGGGAACAAATTCCCATGGCTCAAGTTGCTAAAATTGTCATCAAAAAAGGGCCTCCTGTTATTAAAACTGAAAATGCCCGGCTCAATGCCTGGGTTTATATCGATTTGAAAGATATTGATGTGGGAACCTATGTAGAAAATGCAAGAACTATCATTGAGGAGCAACTCACTCTTCCCGCTGGCTATACTTTGGCATGGAGTGGTCAATACGAATATATGCAAAGGGCCAAGGAACGTTTAAAAGTAGTGGTTCCTTTAACCCTCCTCATTATATTTGTGTTGCTGTATATGAATTTTCAACGAATGCCGGAAACCATAATCGTCATGCTTTCCTTACCCCTGGCTTTGATAGGGGGCATTTGGTTTTTGTATTACCTCAAGTATGAATTGAGCGTGGCGGTAGCGGTAGGTTTTATTGCACTTGCAGGGGTGGCGGCAGAAATTGGGGTGCTGGTTCTTGTTTATTCAAATCTGACTTTTGAAAGGCGGTTGGCACAGGGAGAAATTCAAAATGGTGGCGATGTACTAAAAGCCGTTTTAGACGGGACTTCCTCAAGAATTCGGCCCATTATGATGACGGTGATTTCTACCATTGGTGGCTTGATTCCCATCATGATTGGAACCGGAACCGGCTCAGAAGTTATGAAACGGATTGCCGCCCCGATGGTAGGGGGAATGGTGTCGGCGACACTATTAAACCTGATTGTTCTCCCTGCCTTATATGCGATGGTCTTGCAATACCGGTTTCACTTTCAAAAACCCAAATACCAGGTTAACAAGATTCCTTCCGAGAACAGTAAGGAAATTAAAGAACTCACTCGGACCACATGATGAGCGGCGGTGGAGAAAATGATATGAATCAAGAAGATGACAAAGTACATAAGCATCACCATCACCATCCCCATCACAAAGAGAAGTCAACAGGTATGAAATTATTCAAAGACCCTGTCTGTGGCATGGAGGTAAACCCAAATGATGCAGAGTTCAGGTATTCTTTGGAACATGCTGAATATTATTTTTGCTCCATTCATTGCTTAGAGACTTTTCAGAAAGCCCCAGAGAAATTTTTCGTTCCTTCAGAATCAAATGAAGCTTCTAAGCTTGCTTCTTCAGTTGACAATGAAAAAGAATATACCTGTCCCATGCACCCAGAAGTCCTGCAAATTGGTCCGGGCAGTTGTCCAATTTGTGGAATGGCCTTGGAACCGAAAGAAATCTCACTGGATGAGGACGATGACCTTGAACTTGTCACCATGACCCGAAAATTTTGGGTGAGTCTGGTTTTGACTTTACCCGTTTTTTTTCTTGCAATGGCTGAAATGTTGCCCGGTCATCCTGTGGATCAATGGATGTCGCGCCATATGCAAACGTGGATGCAGTTGCTTTTATCCGCTCCAGTCATTCTTTGGGGTGGTTCCCGTTTTTTTGAATTGGGCTGGCGATCCATCATCGACAGGCATCCAAATATGTTTACCCTTATCGGCCTTGGAACAGGAGCGGCATTTTTGTACAGCGTGGCAGGGACCCTGTTTCCTAACTGGTTCCCAGCTTCTTTTCGCTTGGAAAGCGGGGACGTAGCTGTGTATTTTGAAGCGGCCGCTGTCATTGTTACTCTGGTCCTGCTTGGTCAAATGCTGGAATTAAAAGCAAGAAGTCAAACGGGATCAGCGATTCGTTCTTTACTGGACTTGGCACCAAAAACAGCTCGCATCATCAGAGATGGGGAAGAGGAAGAAATTCCGCTGGAAAACGTTCAGAAAGGAGATCAGTTGAGAGTGCGACCAGGAGATAAGGTTCCGGTGGATGGCATGGTTGTGCAAGGAACAAGTAACCTTGATGAATCCATGGTTACCGGAGAACCGATTCCTGTTGAAAAAAAAGAAGGGGATTTCCTTATAGGAGGGACGATCAATGGAAATGGGTCATTAATAGTGCGTGCGGAAAAAGTGGGTGCCGAGACCTTATTATCCCAAATAGTGCAGATGGTAGCAGAAGCACAAAGGAGCCGGGCGCCAATCCAAAAATTAGCCGATGTGGTTTCAGGATATTTTGTTCCCGCAGTTGTTGGCATAGCTTGCCTAACCTTTGGGATTTGGGCAGTGATTGGCCCTGAGCCTAGGATGGCGTTTGCTTTGATCAATGCGGTCGCCGTATTGATCATCGCTTGTCCTTGTGCTCTTGGCTTGGCCACACCTATGTCCATCATGGTCGCAACAGGAAAGGGAGCCTACTCTGGTGTTTTGTTCAAGAATGCAGAGGCTATTGAGGTGCTACGGAAAGTAGATACCCTGGTGGTTGATAAAACCGGAACCCTGACCGAAGGAAAACCCAAACTGGTAACCTTGATATCCGCTCCCAACCTTGATGAGACTACATTTCTTCGTTTGGCATCCAGCTTAGAACAAGCAAGTGAACACCCTCTAGCCGCAGCGATTGTGAGTGCAGCAAAAAAGCGGGGAACTTCTCTTGCTGAACCCGAGCAATTCCAGTCCATCACGGGGAAAGGAGTCATTGGGTTTATGGAAGGTTTTCCTGTGGGGTTGGGAAATGCTTCTTTATTGGAACAACTGCATATAAAAGAGAATCCCTTTGTAGAACAAGCCCAGCAGTTGCGCCTGGAAGGTCAAACCGTCATGTTCTTTGTCAAATCCGGACGAGTGGCGGGAATTCTTGGAGTTGCTGATCCTATAAAAGAAACAACTCAGGAAGCTATATCACAGCTTCATAATAAGGGTATCAAAGTCGTGATGTTAACCGGCGATAATAAAGCCACAGCTCAAGCAGTGGCAGATAAATTGTCCATTGATGAGGTTATTGCAGAAGTCCTCCCCGATCAAAAAGCACAGGTCATAAAAGAACTTCAGGAAAAAGGTCGAATTGTGGCGATGGCAGGAGATGGTGTTAATGACGCTCCGGCATTAGCGCAAGCACAAGTGGGGATAGCAATGGGGACAGGGACAGATGTGGCTATGGAAAGTGCAGGGGTGACTTTAGTGAAGGGGGATTTAAGAGGCATCGTCCGGGCAAGGAAGTTAAGCCAAGCCACCATGGCAAACATCAAGCAAAACCTGTTTTTCGCTTTTTTCTATAATGCACTTGGTGTGCCACTTGCGGCAGGAATTCTTTATCCGTTTTTTGGTGTCTTGCTTAGCCCCATGATCGCAGCAGCAGCAATGAGCTTGAGTTCGGTGTCGGTGATTGGAAATGCTTTAAGGCTTCGAAGTATAGAGCTAAAATAAATCAGCCAAAATTAATAATTACGA
>JABIXH010000083.1 GCA_018664975.1 Nitrospina sp.
AGCGATCCCCAAGGCGGCACCAAAAAAACCGGCGGCACACAATCCCATTCCTATTAATGCAGCAGCTTCAGAACCCATTCTTTCCTCCTAGATGTTTGTGTCAAAAAAATTAATGTAACTTAATCACATCGCCAATGTAAACACATGTCAGCGTTGTGAAAATATAAGCTTGAATAAAGGCTATGGCAATTTCCAATCCGTTAATGATAATCGTGAATCCAAAGGGCATCCAGCTTACCCATGCGGGTGACGTCAAAGCTAGCCCAAACAGCACCGCCAGAACAGTATGCCCTGCTGTCATATTGGCAAACAACCGAACCGCAAGCGATATAGGACGCGCCAGCATACTGATGATTTCGATAGGTATCATTAAAGGGATCATGATCTTGGGAACCCCGGGTGGCACCAGAATTCCTAAAAAATGCATGCCGTGTTTGCAGAATCCGATCACCAGAGTCATGATAAAAATTCCCGTGGCAAACGCCCCGGTCACCACTATCTGACTGGTAATGGTGTAAGAACCCGGAACCAGCCCAATCAGGTTACAGGCCAGAATAAATAAAAACAGAGTGGCAATAAAGGGTACGTATTTTTTACCCTCATCTTCTCCGATAAATTCATAGACCATACTGCGTATGAACTCCATGGAAATTTCCAAAATGCTTTGCATTTTTCCAGGTATCGGAGAAACCCCCCGGTTCACCACCAGCATGAAACTTCCGGCAATAACGGCCAGCCCCACCCACATCGCCACCACGGCGTTGTTGATAGAAAGGTCAAGCCCTCCTATGTGTATAGGGATAATAGTATGAACTTCGAAATGATGTAACGGACTTTCCATAGTTTAAGTCTAATCCTGGTTGGTATCCTCGTCATCTATACTTAGCAACATGGCCGCCCGGTAAACGTTCAAACAACCTGCCGCACCGCCAAAAATAACCCCTACTGCCAAGCCCCAAGGTCGCGTGTCAAAAAACTTATCAAACCCATAACCCATCAAAGCACCCATCAACGTTGCTACCGTCAGTTCAGTTCCCAATCTGAACGCAATCTGCATACCTTGACGGAGGCCGTTGTTTTCACTCATTAATTTAATGCTTTGGTAGGAATCAGCTAGCAGGAAATCGGGGCCATCATACCTCAACAAATTAATGTTGTCCAAAAAAAAATTTTATCGTGAAAATGGTACAAATATTTGAATATTTAACCTAATTTTTCTGAAAATTTAGCCCTCAAATCAGGCCGTAGCCCACAACTCGACAAAAATGCGCCAAAAAAACCTCTCATGGTCACTATTCACACTTGGAGTTTTTAAATGGGTTAACGTTTAATAAGGCAGGGTTCCATATTCCAGCTCATAAGCTTCAAGAGGAATCATATCTATAGCATCCCAGGGGCAACCTTCCAGAAAGGTATCCATTGGGCCTTTACTGATACACTTTTTACAACCAATGCACAACAAGGGATCTACCAGAATACGAATAAAAGCCGGAGCGTCCGGATTTTCCACTTCATTCATACACAGATCAACCGGACATTCGGTAACGCAGATGGGGGCCCCACCGCAACCCGTGCAGGCATCGTTGATAACAGCCAGGATTTTCGGTTTGCGTTTCCTCTGTACATCCCTTTTGGCTTTTTCTTTAGTGGCCATGAATCTTTCCTATTTACAAATTAGATTAACGATATGTCTCGATAATTCTAACAAAATTTTTGCAGATTATAACCATAATTGGTCATATATTTCAATATTTGCCGGAATTAAATGTGAACAAGGTAATGCCCACCAAGCTTTAACCTTGTATTCCACAAATCACCGATCCCCTGATTTACTAAACGCTTCACCCTAAGCCTTTTTAATTTACTCCCGCGTGCCCCTGTATTAATATGGATTGAGTGAATTCGGAATAAGTTCTACTCTCTTAAGGGGTTGCAGATACCCCATATTTCCTCAATCAAGCAGTAATCTGATAAATTTAAACAAAAATACCTTCCCGGTATCCGCTCTTAAAATAGTGGAAGAACGGGTGAGTCGATATTTTAGCCATGTCATTTAAATCAGTTCTGGGCCAATTACAGCCTAAAAAAATTCTGACCAATGCTCTCCAAAACAGCAGTGTCGCACACGCCTACCTGTTTTATGGTCAAGAGAGTATCGGGAAAAAGAAATTGGCCCT
This sequence comes from Nitrospina sp., assembly GCA_018664975.1. Classification (GTDB taxonomy): domain Bacteria; phylum Nitrospinota; class Nitrospinia; order Nitrospinales; family VA-1; genus LS-NOB. The sequence goes on from JABIXH010000083.1 coordinate 2,178, forward strand.
TGCCTTTGCCAAAGCTCTCAATTGCAAAGAGACAGACTGGCTGGATGCCTGTGATGAGTGTGAATCCTGCCTGAAAATTGAACGCAGAATTCATCCAGATTTTTTCTATATCGAACCCGCAAAAAGCACTCCGACCTCGCGGGAGGCTGTCATTAAGATAGAAGAGATTCGTGAGTTGCAAAAAAAACTGGCCTACTTGCCCTACGAAGGAAAAACAAAAGTGGTGGTGATCGACTCTGCCGAACTCATGAACCTGCAAGCAGCGAATTCTTTTTTAAAAACCCTGGAAGAACCGCCCTCCTCCACAGTTTTGATACTGATTTCCTCCAATCCTCATAGATTATTGCCGACGCTTATTTCGAGATGTCAGGGAATTCAGTTTCACCGCCTTGCTTTGAATGATATCAGGGAGATACTCAAATCCCAGCCCCAAGAGGAGAGAGAATCCCTGACAGAATCTGAATTTGAGTTTCGAATCCTTCGGTCACAAGGTAGTGTGGATCGGGCATTGGCGGAAGACCTTGCAGAAATGGAAGGATTAAGGGATCAATTGCTGGAAGTTCTAAAAAATGTTTCTTTTGACCGGATGGATATTGTCTTTGGCTTTGCTAAGGCCTGGGCCAGACAGACGGAACAGCTTCAGTTAGTATTAAACGAATTATTGGGGTTGATTCGTGACCTGGCTCTCTATCGTTCGGGTTGTGGTCAATCAGATATCCAAAACGCAAATATATCGGCTACAATGATACCCGTAGCGCAAAGCCACAGTCTAAAAACATGGTTGGATCGATTCACCGCTGTCCGTAACACCCAGATCGCCCTGTCCGGCAACGCTAATGCTCAACTATTTCTGGAAAATATGCTAATTGAATTTTGTGAGGCTGGATAAAGTTTATGAATACCGCTGTTAAAGAAGCTCCTCCTTCTACAAATCAACCTGTCAAGTTTGTTATTGGAGTGCGAATTCTGGATCAGGTTAAGTCGGCTCTTTATAATCCCGGAGACTTAAAACTGAAAGTGGGGAAAACGGTGATGGTTAATACCGATCAGGGATTAAAAATGGGCGTAATTGCTTCCAATAAACTCCCTAATTTTCGCAAGGACAGCACCTTTAACCGGGTATTACGTATTGCCAATGACAACGATATTCAGGCAGAAAATCGGCGGCTCCAGGTCGAGGAAAAAGCTAAAACTTTGTGCGGTGATAAAATTATAGAGTTGAATCTACCGATGAACCTGAGCCGAGTGGTGCATCAGCCCCATATGAACAAGACCATATTTTTCTTCACTGCCGAAGGCCGGGTAGATTTTCGCCAACTGATCCGTGACCTTGCCTCTAACCTGCGCCACCGCATTGAAATGAGACAGGTCGGTGTGCGTGATGAAGCCAAAGTCATAGGCGGCTATGGAGTGTGTGGGGAAACTCTTTGCTGTTCTACCTGGCTCCCGGATTTTACTCCGGTAACCATTAAAATGGCTAAAAACCAAGGGCTGGCTCTAAATCCCAGTAAAATTTCCGGCGTATGTGGACGCCTCATGTGTTGCTTGCAATATGAGCATGATAACTATAAAGCTCTTATTAAAAACCTCCCCAGGGTTAACAGTCAGATTCAAACACCCGATGGCCCAGGCCGAATTTTGAAAAACGAAATTCTGGAACAACGTGTCGTGGTTCTGTTGGAAGACGAAAGTATTATGACCTATCATCTGGACGAACTGCCAAAGCCCCAAAAGTCTCAGAATCCTCAAAAACCCTGAAGCAGAAAACCATTCAATGCCCCAAGACAAGTTTTATATCACCACTCCAATTTATTACGTGAACGATGTCCCTCATATTGGACATGCCTACACCACCATCGCGGCAGATGTAGCCGCCCGCTATAAACGACTCGAAGGTTTTGAGGTCTTTTTCCTGACCGGCACCGATGAGCATGGACAAAAAGTTCAGCAGGCCGCTAATAACCTGGGTGTGAGTCCTCAAGAACATGTTGATAAACTTCACCAGCGATTCAAAGAACTTTGGGTGCGACTCAACATTTCTAATAGCGACTTCATTCGCACTACCGAGGAGCGGCATAAAAAATTAGTCGGCGATATTCTTCAGGAACTGCATTCCAAAGATGAGATATATAAGGCCAGCTACGAAGGCTGGTATTGCACACCCTGCGAACGCTTCTGGACCGAGAAAGACCTTGCTGAGGGAAACTGCCCGGAGTGCAAACGCAAAGTGGATAAAATTAAAGAACATAATTATTTTTTTCGCATGAGCAAATACCAGGAATGGCTGATTGATCGGATTAAAAACGATCCGCATTTTATTTTGCCGGCTTCACGAAAAAACGAGGTACTTGGTTTCCTCGATAAACCATTGGAAGATTTATGCATTTCACGGCCCAAATCCAGGCTCCCCTGGGGCATCCCCCTTCCTTTTGATGAAGAATACGTAACTTATGTGTGGTTTGATGCTCTGATCAACTATATCTCCATCCACGGTTCGCTGGACGATATCAAGGCTTGCGGATTCTGGCCCGCCGACCATAACATGGTAGGCAAAGACATTCTCACCACGCACGCCGTGTACTGGTCGACCATGCTGAAGGCGATTGGACTGGAACCGCCTAAAAATATTTTTGCACATGGCTGGTGGACGGTGAACGGACAGAAAATGTCCAAGTCATTGCAAAATGTTGTCGAACCGAACAAGTTGATTGACCAGTTTGGGGTCGATGTCATCCGATATTTTCTTTTACGCGAAGTACCCTTCGGTCTGGATGGCGACTTCTCGCACAAAGCTCTAATAGGTCGACTTAACAGCGATTTGGCCAATAACTTTGGCAACCTGTTAAACCGGACCGTCAATATGATGAAAAAATTTTTTGATGGAGTCATTCCCACCCCTGCAGCAGAAGGCCCTGAAGACAATCTGTTAACAGAAAAAGCCAGCGAAGTAATTACTGAAGTTCGCAAGCTTTATAACGAACTGGCTTACAATAAAATTCTACAAAAGATATGGGAACTGGTAGATGTCACCAATCAGTACATCGACAAAACCGGGCCATGGAATCTCGTAAAAACTGAGGAAGGAAAAGAACGGTTAAAAACTGTAATGTATAACTCAGCAGAATCGCTTCGCATTCTGGGGGTTTTGTTGAATCCATTCATGCCGCAAAGTACAGAGTCTCTGATGAAACAACTGGGCCTTGAAACATCCATTGAAGAGCAGGGGATGAAGTCCATCGACCAATGGGGGGGCCTAAAATCCGGAAGCCAAACTCAAAAAGCTAAACAGCTGTTCCCTAGGATTGAGGACAAGCAAGCGGCAAAGATTCTAGCCGAACTCTCTGCTCCCAAAGAAGAACAAAAAGAGGATGGCAATCAAATCACCATAGACGAATTCATGAAGGTGGAACTAAGAACGGGTAAAATTCTCGAAGCAGAGAAAGTTAAAAAATCAAAAAAACTTATCCAACTAAAAATCGATATCGGAACTGGAACCCGACAAGTTCTCGCCGGTATTGCTGAAAGTTATGAACCCGAAGACCTCATTGGCAGAACTGTAATCATTGTTGCCAACCTTAAACCGGCAAAGTTGATGGGCATCGAATCCCAAGGCATGGTTCTAGCCGCAAGCAACGATGGGAACATCCTGCTTGCAGGATTCGATCAGGAACCAGGCCAGGGGATCCAAGTAAGATGATCATTGATACCCACGCGCATATTGATGTCGCAGATTATGACGAAGATCGGGAAACCGTTATCGAACGCGCTCGCGAAAGCGGTGTGCAATATATGGTCAATATCGGTTGCGATGTTGAAAGTAGTTATCGCTCTATGGAACTGGCAGAACAATACGACTTCATATACGCCACGGCTGGCATCCACCCACACGATGTCAAGTCCATAAACGCCGACACCTATTCCCATTTGAGACAACTGTTACTCCACCCAAAAGTAATCGCTCTGGGCGAGATAGGACTCGACTACTTTAAGAACTATTCACCCCAAGATGATCAGCGTAATCATTTCCACCAACAAATCCAGCTAGCCCGGGAAATGAAAAAACCCCTCATCATTCATAGCCGCGATGCCAATGAAGATATTATCGCTATCCTGTCCGAGTTTTATAAGAAAGACTCCACAGCGCACTCAGGAATTTTCCATTGTTTTTCCGGAGATCAGGAACTGGCGGACAAAGCACTGGAGATGGGATTTTATATCTCTTTTTCAGGATCAGTAACCTTCAAGAAAGCTGAAGACCTTAGAGAAGTGGCTAAAACTATTCCGGCGGATCGCCTTTTTGCTGAAACCGATTGCCCTTATCTGACTCCCGTCCCGCATAGAGGGAAACGCAACGAACCGGCCTACGTGAACTTCACCGCCGAAAAACTTGCAGAACTTCGCGGACTAAAAATTGAAGATGTGCAACGCGCCATGTCTCTCAATTTTTTCAACCTTTTTGGAATCGGAGAAAATGCTAAAACGGGAACCGTTTCTTATAAAATTCGCAACTCACTTTACCTTAACCTGACGCAACGTTGCACGGCAGATTGCACCTTCTGCACCCGGTTGACGAAACCAGTTGTTCAGGGTTACAACCTGGCTCTTAAACGGGAACCGACAGCAAAAGAGGTTTGGGAGTCCATTGACAACGTCAAAAATTACGAAGAGATTGTTTTTTGCGGATTTGGAGAACCTACCTTAAGACTGGGAGTCATCAAGGAAGTCGCACAAAAAATTAAAGAGCACGGAGGCCGGGTACGACTCAACACCAACGGGCACGGCAACGTCATTAATAAGCGCAACATACTCCCAGAATTGTCTGGGTTGATTGATGAAATTTCGGTAAGTCTCAATACAGATACCTCGGAAGCTTATGACGAAATCTGCCAGCCTTTACCCATGTTTCGCAACGGGATTTATGACAAGATCAAAGAGTTCATTGCCGAGGCCAAGAAATATATCCCTGAGGTGCAGGCCACCATCGTCACGCACCAGAAAGACGTGGATGAAACTCAGTGCGAGGATATCGTTAATAAGGAGTTCGGGGTGAAATACCGGGCGCGAAGATACAACATAGTCGGCTAGCCTGGCCACCAGGCGCGAGGCCAACGTGCAATAGCTTTAATTAGCGGACATAGAACCTTATAAACTTCCCCCTGATAAGGGGATTGAGGGGGTTGCTTTTCATCCCTGAAAGAAAGGCCCTAATGGAAGACACCAGCAATCAAGTCAAGACGCAGGGGATAGCCCCTACACGAAATGGCCTGGGCTGGGTTTCGTTCGGCGCAGGTTTGGCAGGATTGAGTGTCATGCTTGGCGCGTTTGGTGCGCATTCCTTAAAGGCCCGGTTGACTGAAAAAAAACTCGCCACCTTTCACACCGCTACCGATTATCTTGGCTATCACGCCTTGGGCCTGATTGCTATTGGGGTCTTAATATTTGTTCTCAATGAAGAAATCGGACTCAAACTAAAACGTTCAGCCCGCTGGATCAGTGCCGGAATTCTTTTATTCAGTGGAAGCCTTTATGCCCTCGCCTTTGATGGCCCGCGTTTTTTCGGACCCATCACCCCTTTGGGCGGACTCTGCTTCATGATCGGCTGGTTCACTTTAGCTTTTAGCCTGTTCAAGTTTTCCCGCACCCGGGATTAATTATTAAACCTTGTTGTTCAGGTGCGGGAATTATATGCCCAAACTCAGGATTTCATCCCCTCATCCCATGTACAGCTTTTTGCAAAGTGGGGAGTTTTAAAGGTGTTAAATTTAAAAATGGAATAAACCGGACAATTACCCACCAAACCCGTTACCAAAGGTAACACGCCAATCACTGCCAGAATATATCCCATCGTCCCCATGCTGAAAATACCATAAGTAATCAAAGCAACACCTAAAGTGACCCGTAATGTTCGATCTAAGGTTCCAAGATTTTTTTTAAACATGACATCCTCCTTTTGAATCATTAAAGATCAGGGGGTGCCGCCGCTTTTCATTAACGCTGATTAAACGGACAAGGTGTCAGAAAAACGGTTTGGCTGTTAAAGGCACCCCCCTTATTGATCCGATGAATATTTTCTTCAACTGCTAATTCAATAATAGGATGGAGAGCACTAAAAAGGTATCGTGACAACTGGGATTTGAAGGAGGCGTTTACCTTAAAAATAGGGTCGTATTTCTACTACAAAACCTTTAAAACTTCATAAAAACAGAAAAAAGGCCCGGGTTACCCCGAGCCCTTCTCATCATCTACTATTGCGGAAACTCGGTAGGGGCTGTCACATGTTGCCAACCCGTCCCTTCTAAAGAACGAAGCATAGCGACAATGTCTTTAACTTCAGACTTTGTCAGGTTAAGTGGAATGATCTGATTATCCAGGAAAGGATTTTTCACCCCTCCTTGATTGTAATGCTCAACCACTTCTTCCAGTGTCGCAAACCTTCCATCATGCATGTAGGGTGCGGTCTTGGATATTTCACGAAGTGTTGGAGTTTTGAATGCGCCTAATTCTTTCACATCTTTA
>JABIXH010000033.1 GCA_018664975.1 Nitrospina sp.
AGAAAAAGTAGAAAGTCCCAAAACCAAAAACAGTACCCCACAAGCCTTAACTGTTTTTTGTAAATTTCTCATCCGAATTCCCTGTGAAATCAAAAGTTATTAGAAATTAATATTAATAAATATTTTCACTGAAAAGACTCTAGTAACCTTCACTACTTCTAATCTTTAACCACTAATCCATTAAAATTCAAGCAATTTTTTCAGTGTTTGGTATTTTGACGCATTTACTCTCGTTTTGTAAAATGCATTTACTGTGCCAACTTCTAGGTAGTCGTAATAAAAGCCACAATATTACAAAGATTTTAGGCGGGTTCTGGAAAAACTTTTGACAAACGTTCTATAGAATCTTGAGGTAAAGAAACATTATCGGATCGGGCATTTTTAACCATTTTCCAGGCCCGTTCATATTTGCGCTGTTTAAACAACACATCAATCAGGATGGCATAGGCCTGACTGTTGAATCGGTTTAACACCAGGCTCTCTTCCAGTTTGGAAACAGCATCCTCTAACTTGTCCATGGCACTGAGGGATGCTCCCCAATAGGCGTAAGCATTACTGTGCTCTGGGTTAATCTCCAGAACTGTCCGGTAATGACCAATGGCTTTCTTGAATTTTTTATCCATCGCCAGTGTCAGCCCCCAGTATAAATGGGCTTTTTCATCAGTGGGGTCCTTTTTTGCGGCAAGGATAAAATGTTGAATGGCTTCCTCTCTCTTACCCGATTTAACCAGAGATATCCCCCACCATGTCTGAATTTGGGCGTGATCTGGGTTCCTTTCGCCAGCTTTTCGAGCAACATCCACAGCCTCCTGATATTTACCCAATGCATTCAGTTCACGAACCAATTTAATCGGATCTATTTGAACGGTTTTCTCTTCAATATTCTTTTGTTTTTCAGATGCCGCCTGAAATGCAACTTCAGACTGCTCGCGGGCCTTATTCATCTCACCTTTAAACGCAAGCATCAAAAAGCCGGCAACAATGACGACCATACAAAAGTACCAAAGAGCTTTAATTTTTCCGGGCATTAGATCTAAGTTCTAGTTACTGGGAATTTTTTCCGGCAGGGTCACTGACCAAGAGGAGCATTCAACTGAAGTATACCAGTTTTCTATTTAAAGTTTCTTTAATATTTTTTCCGCCTTCGGTTTCAGGTTTTCATAACCCGGTCGCAAAGGAACAAACTTCAAAAATGTCTGTAAATGTTTTTTGGCCAATTCAGGATTCCAAGATTGGTATTGGACACCCAAATAATAATGAGCTGGTGGAAAAACAGGATCCCATTCCAATGATTTTTTAAGCTCCTGAATGGCTCTTTCCGTATCTTTTTTAAACGCGTACGCCAATCCCATATACAGGCTAACGTCCTGATCTCCTGCATACCAGGTTAACGTATCACGCAAAACTTTGATGGCCTTGTCAGGCTGACCGGAAAACACATGGAGCCGGGCAAGACCAATGGAACCAAACACATAAAACGGGTTAATTTCAAGGGTACTTCGATAGGCAGATTCGGCTTTATCCATCAATCGAAGCTCAAGAAAAATGTTACCCATATTATAATAGGCCATCACATGATCAGGGTCCAACTCCAGAATCTCCTGGTAACTTTGCAGAGCATTGCTGATGTCTCCGACATTGTAGGCTTCCATGGCCTGATCTAACAGCCTCTCAAGTTTAGCCTTACTCTTTATATCTTCAATCTGACTTTCAGACCTTTCCAACTTTGAGAGCTTTTCTGTCACCTTTACACGAATATTGGTATCGGTCTTTGAAAAATCAACAAATTCGGGCTCCAGGTTAATAAATGGTGTCAATTGCCTGACCAAAACCGCCCGATCATCTTTATACACATATTTTGGCGCATTGAACTCAAGCAAGGAATTGTCATCGGTATGTAAGGGAGCCAATGCGCTAAACTCGAGCAGTTTTTCCCGAGACATAATCATCAAGCTTAAAAGATCCGGGGTATTATTTATACCGATTCGGTGCAAATCGCGACCCACAGTTTCGTCCAACAAGTATTTCAGGGCTTTTTCATAGGACAGGCTATATTCTTTTTCAGATCCAATCAGAAGGTAATCATCTCCCGCTATGGATTCCCACATACTCACAAATGGAAACTCCTGACTGAAAGAACGAACAATGGATTTAAAATCATCGGGCGACATATTGGTATGAACCCAGATGCAGACCAGTCCACCTGGATTCAACCGCTTCTTCAACAATTCGAAAAAGTTGACGGTGAATAACGCTCCTACTCCTGAAATCCAGGGATTGGAGGGTTCAGAAACAATCACATCATAGGTATTATCAGACAGAGCGATATGATTGCGACCATCCTCAAGTTTCACGGTCACCCTCTTGTCATCCAGTGCATGATGATTAAAGGGGTCAAAAAATCGGGAACCCTCAATGACCGCAGGAGAAATTTCTACAAGAGTGATCTCATCGACAGGAAATTGTTCCACCGCCCCCAGAGTAATTCCGCTACCCTGCCCGATCACCAGTGCAGATTTAGGATCAGGATGAAACAGCATCGGAAGATATCCGGAAAGCAGTTGTGTTCTCATATCAAGGGCCAAAGATGCATCGGTCTTACCATTCACACGCAGAAAAATATTTCCTGATACCGAAAGCTCGGTAGTCACCGTGGTATGCATGCCTTCCTTAAAGAAAAGGATTTTATTTTTCTTCAACTCGGCTTCTTTAAGGTCCGCAATTCTGTAAGGCATATAAGAACCACTGGAAATCACAGAGGTATCCCAGGGGCCAATGGATTTTGCCGTCAAGATGCAAAACATTAAAACCACAGGAAGAACATAAATCTTCACGTTAAAGCTAAGTCGGGATCCCAGCATGAGTATGGCGATCCCCAACAGAATATTCAGAAACACTCCGCTCATGAGCGTGAACTGCATTCCCAACACAGGTATCAGGACAAAGCCCGCTAAAAATGATCCGACAATGGTACCAATGGTATTACAGGCATAGATTCGCCCTACTTCGCGCCCCAGTGTTTCCATTTTTTGAGCCATCAGTTTAATGACCAAGGGAAACTGGGCTCCCATAAAAAAAGTAGGTATAAAGAGAAGGGCAAAAATGATTCCAAAGTTTGTTATTTGAATAAACTCAAATTGCAAACCCCAGTTTTCATAAACCCAGCGGTTGATGAAAGGGATGGTGCCAAACAGCGGAATAATTAAAAGAGATGCGACTCCAATAGTTATTTGAGTGATGCCATAGATCTTCATCAAATCATCGAATCTGGACAGAAGCCGGGAAAAGCAAGCTGTCCCCAATGCCAACCCCAAAATAAAGACAGTCAGAATCAGACTAAAGGCATAGACCGAGGAACCTAACAAAAGGGATAAAATACGGTTCCAGGCAATCTGGTATAGCAGAGCAACCATGCCCGAAAATCCAAAACTCAAAAGGATTAATTTTCCCTTTTGATCCAAAGAAGAAAGCGGAATTGCCAATTCCTTGTTGATGAAACCTTTTAGAGGAGGTTTGAATACCAGAAAAATGACAGCCGAAATGGCAAGATTCAATAGCGCCGTCACCCATATAGTGGATTGAACACCCCATAGCCGCATGAAAATAAAAGCTGAAGCCCAGGCCCCAAAAACCGCGCCAAAGGTATTAATAGAGTATAAGATCCCAACATCTTTTCCGATATGAGCTTCATCGCGAGAGACAAACTTGCTAAGCACTGGCAAGGTCGCTCCCATGAATGTGGCGGGAATGATTAGAATTGCAACGCAAACAATGAAACGGATGATACTAGCCTGGGTGTAGGAGTCTCCCCAATTGAGATAAACCCATTTGAATATGGGGAACGCAAAGTCAATCAGGCTGGGAATAATGAGGCAATAGAAACCAATTCCCGCTTCCAGAAAAGCATAAGCGGCTAAAGGATTAAACCTCTTATCAATCACCTTGCCCCCAACATAACTCCCCAGGGCCAGGCCTCCCATGAACGCTGTCAGGACGGTAGATATAGAATAGTGCGTGTTCCCCATTACCAACGTGAGCAAACGGGTCCACACGACTTCATAGATCAGTCCAGTTGCACCCGACACGAAAAAAAACAGGAAAATCCAGAATCGGGGCGGAGCACTTTCGTGGGCGTGAAACTCTTCAGTAGCTTTCGTGCCCGGTGTGAATGTCATTTTGTGGTGGGAGACAGTTTCCTCAGCTCAATGAGCCATTGCCCCTGTAGCGAGGGATAGTTATTTGGGATTTTTTGAACGACCACAACGGAAGCCCAAAATACCATCCTTCCTTCCAGGCGATGCGGCAAAACGTTTTGCGGTACGGATATCTACACTTCTGGCATCCCAAGACCCCCCCCGGAAAACGCGATTTTTTTTATTTTCAGGGCCTGTGGGGTTCATCATCGGAGC
>JABIXH010000006.1 GCA_018664975.1 Nitrospina sp.
CAAGGTAGCACCCATGCTGAGCCAGCCAAAGAGACACTTGACCATTCTGGATGAAAAGGAAAATCCTATTCCCGTTCTGGGAAAGATGGGAGAAAAGCGAGGCCACTATCAGCAATGGGCTTTCACCAATCCTCATGGCACCTCAGGGTCCAATTTGGCTTATGCGCTCAACCCACATTCCATTCAAAAACAGGCTCGAACATGCACCAGTTGCCATTTATCCCCCAAAACTTTAGGATTAGGAGAGGGTGATCTTCAGATAGGAAAAAACTCCACAGGAAAAAATGATTGGGTGGAACCCCTGAACCGTTCAGATATAATGCGAAAGGCCTCCCGGTTCGAACCACAAGCCAAGGTATCCATGCGAGGAGAAACCCTTGCAGGAACCCATCAACCCAAAGCCCGGACATTTAATCAGGAAGAAATTAACAGAATTTTAAGAGTTGGAAACTGCATACCCTGTCACGACAATTATGGTGATCCTATCTACAAGGATATTGAAGCCAGTTACAAATTCGCGGGGACTCTGGATCACCGTCGAATGAGAGAAAAAATATTGAATGTGAGGCAAACTTCGGAATGAATCGTATTTTTAAAATTTTAACTCTGCTTGTAGTGACAGCAGGCTTTTGGTCCTTCCCTTTCCTGACTTCAGGACAGAGTGTAGAAAACAATAATCCATTTGGATTCATTGGGAATGAAAACCACCAAAATACCCAGCCTTCTTCACCCCCCGAATCTGAAAAGAAACCGCAGGGACTGCTTGACCTGTTTAATAAATTCAAAGACAACATTCAACCTGAATCCGAAAACATTGCAGAGTCGGAAATCGAAAATAATACTTCAGCCGTTTTAGAATCCAAGAGCATGGTTCAAGTTCCCCAATCAATCCCCAAAAAATATTTTGATGCCGCAGATTTTGACGACCCCTTTTTCCGTGTTCGAGGTTTTCAGGGAAACACGGAAAAGGTTTTGCAACCCGGCACCACTTTGGATGGGGTCCAGTTTCAGAACTATGGCGATTCCGAAAAGTTTATCGAGCGGTTTTATCGTGAGTCAGGATTTTCCATGGATAAAGTATTTGGCAAAATTAAATACCTGGAGAAAAAGGGCGGATGCTACACCTGTCATCAAGGCATTGAAGAAATAAGTTCCAACCACAGATTTTCCTGTGTTCGGTGCCACGGCGGAAATCGCAGGGCACGTTCTCTACCGAAAGCCCACAAAGGGTTGGTGTCGAATCCATCATCCATGAAGAACGCTCCCAGGTTCTGTGGCAAATGCCATGACAGCCACGTTAAGAAAATCGGACGTTCATCAATGGCCACCGCCAAACGCATCATCAACATCACCCGTTTTGGCTGGGGCGCACAGCCCGCAAATGAAATGCTCCATTCCTTATATCCTGGAGAACATGAACAGCCCTATCCTCCCACGGGAGAGGAACATGCAGTAGATGGCTTTCTTAAAACAAAATGCCTGAGATGCCATTTGGATGCACCCAGCCCACACCGGCCGGGAGATTACCGTTCAACCGGATGCTCTGCCTGCCATATGGTCTATACCAATGACGGAATTTCTTTAACCCATGACCGGGCAATTCAAGCACTGCAAAATAAAGATAAAAACCAGAACCGGTTTAAGAGAAAATTCGCCAGCAAGTCTCTAAGCAATCGCCGGGGCTATCCCCTGCTTCACAAATTTACCACTGCCATACCCAGCACCCAATGCGAGCATTGTCACAACAATAATGGCGTAGGAGAAGAGTTTGAAGGCTTATTCGCCAAACCCGACCGACCCCGCTCCGCTCCCAAAACCATCAGCGATGCAAAACCAGTTTTATATGGAAAAGAACATGAATTCCTCGTGCCGGATATCCACCGCGAAAAAGGCATGCATTGTATCGACTGCCATATTGGGGATGAGATGAAACCTGAAGTTGAACCGGAAGCTCTGCGCTCCGCAGTTCAAATTCGTTGCACCGACTGCCACGGAACAGCCTCTAAAAAACCCGAAGGATTTTTGTTGATTGAATCGGATGTAAAAACCAAACAACTGTTAAAGAAGATAAATTTAAACCCTAACTTGAACAAAAAAATCCGGGCAGGAGATACCGTTCTGGTGAATTCCAATTTCTCTCCCATGATGCATATCAAGCAATCAAAAGACCAGTGGGTTTTATATTCCAAAGTAACGGGAAAGAAGCATACCATCCCTCTTCTGAAAAACATTGAACTCTCTGTAGCGCACCAGATACCCAAACATATGGAAGGAATGGAGTGTTCAGCCTGTCATGCCAGATGGTCGGCGGGAGAATGGGGAATGCATCTTATCCGCGAAAAAACATTCTCTCCTGAAAAATGGAAAAACTGGAATCTGTCTGATCCGGACCTGCAAGAACAATTAGAAGGAAGTAAAGCAGAAGGAATGATCGACTGGCTCTCTGCAAAATCGCGACCCAACAACATTGAGGGAAATCGTTTACCGGGATACTGGTGGTCCGTGTTTACAGAGACGGGATGGTCGGACTTGATAATGGGTAAAAATAATCGAGGCAAATATTCAATTCTTAAACCTCGGTACCAGTATTTCATCACCGATCAAACCAGTCCATTAGGGCTCCCGACTAAACGCGCGGAGCCGCCCTTGACTTTAGAAGGAGGACCGGGCCTAATCTGGACCGCCTATTCTCCACATACTATTCGCAAGACCGTGCGCAGTTGTGAGTCTTGTCACCAAAACAGGTTGACCACAGGGTTGGGCGATCCTCTGCGCCAGAAACTTGAAAACGCAACTTCCTTTTTGGATGAACTTCGGTTCAATAATACTGTTCTCCCCGAGTTCCAACTCAAGCAGGGAGTGACGCAAAATGGGGATCCTCTGCAAACAGCTTTGCCAAGTGAAGAAATTCGTTTTCTTAATGCAGAAGAAATTATGGCATTGCAGGAAACGACAGACAGCTACCGGGCCTACCGTTTCCTCAACCTGCGAGAATTGAGCTTCCCTCGCTTGCTTTCCCGACAGGAATTTCCTTATGACAGCCGACACAGAGCCCAGGAAAATATCATGGGGCCACCCCCATTGCAGGATGACCTGTATTATGATGTGGAAAAAAATCAGTTTGTGAAAGTAGCACCCAAGATCCCTCCTGCCGAAATTTTCCAAAATCGAGAGGAAACCTTCGTCCAGGAAACCGTCCCTCAAGAATCCGTAACCCCGCAGGAGAATACCAAAAATAACATCATAGAGTTTTTATACGATATTTTCCAAGATGGCGGAACACAACAACCTGAAACTGAAGAAACACCTTTGGAGCCCCTACCGAACCAAAATTCTTTACCCGTCTTTGAACCATGATCCAAAAAATTCTCACATTATTATGCCTCGGTGGACTCCTTTCACTCTTCCCTCTCTCTCTGGAGGCAGGAGTTCTTGAGGAAAATAACTGTAGCACCTGCCACTCATTAAGCAGTGAAGATACTGAAAAAAAAATTTCCGGACCGGATCTGTATTATGCGGGCAATAAATTTCAGCCGGAATGGTTGAGGCAGTTCCTGAAAGTGCCTGCAGTCGTCCGCCCCTCTGGATTCATCACCGACCCGGGATTTCTAAAGGGGTCTCCAGAAAATTTAGTCCCCCATCCTTCTTTTCCTGATGAAAAGGCAAATGCTATTGCAGACAAGCTGATGGAATTAAAAATTTACGAGCAAACTCCAGTCGTCCGGAATGCTCTATCAAAAGGTCAACGCGCGAAAATCAAATATCAGTTTGAGAGAACTTATGGATGTATCTCCTGCCATCAAAGTCTGAATCTTGCCGGGAAAGTTCGGGGAGGAATTTCCGGTCCATCTCTGGTCAACGCAGGCAACCGACTTCAGGCAGACTGGATAGCAAGCTGGCTTCAAAAACCGGAAACGTATCTGTCAAAAAGTCGAATGCCTCGATATAAAATGGATTCCGTTACCCAAAATTTATTTGTTCAATTTCTAATGACGCTTAAAAAAGAAAATATGAAATAGCCTGATGATTAGATACAGTAAAAATTTTCTCGCCGGAATTACCGTAGTTTTAGTCGGGTTAGGCGGATGTGGACAAAATCACGAAGAGCAGGCAACAGCTAACCTCAAACCTCCCATACAACAGGAGATTGAAGAAATCCGTCCACAAGTTTCACAGATTGTACGTGCACCGGTTACAGAAAAAACCCGAAAAACTTATCAGTGGTATTGTGCCCAATGTCATGGCATTGAAGGAAAAGGGGACGGTATCAATGCCAAACTCCTTACGGTTCCTCCTCGCAACCATACTAAAGCCAGTTATCTGGAAACCCGAACCGATGAGCAACTTTATGAAGCCATCAAATTTGGCGGACTTTCAGTAGGCCGGGCTCCCTGTATGCCAGCCTGGGAAAATACTCTAGATGAGGAGACTATCCATTCGCTGGTGCAATACATTCGCGAGTTATGCCAGTGTGAAGCCCTTTAGCCAGGGATGCCTCCAGACATCGAATATCACAGCTTCACGCCCGGGGGTGCTATAATTATTTTTCTGATTAAAAGGAAGCCCTCTTGTCCCTAAAACTAAAAAAGTGAGATGTAATTATGATCGAAGTGATTCCATTCAATGGCCTGCTTTATAACACCAAGGTCACTGGCCCTCTAATAGAGGTCACCGCTCCCCCCTATGATGTTATTGCTCCCGCACTTCAGGAGTCCCTCTACCAAAAGAATCCGCATAATGTTGTACGCCTGATTTTAGGTAAAGAGTTTTCAACCGATTCCGAAATGGACAACCGCTACACCCGTGCCGCAGACACTTTCCAGCAATGGCTGGAGGAAGAAATTCTTGTGCGGGACCCCCAACCGGGATTTTATTTATATAGTCAGGAGTATGAGTTTGAGGGAGGAAAATTCTGCCGAACAGGTTTTTTTGCCCGGGTCAAAACCGAAACCTTCGATAAGGGAAACATACTTCCACATGAATTCACACTCGCCAAGGCCAAGACCGATCGCACTCGCTTGCTTAATGCCTGCCACGCCAATTTCAGTCCCATTTTTGGTCTGTACTCCGACCCCGAGGGCAATATCGACACCCTGCTCAAAGACGAAGAGAATCTGGAACCCCTGTCGGTCATTGATGATGGCAGTGTTGTACACCGTATCTGGCGCTTGAAAAATTCCGCTACATGCCAGGAAATTTCAAACCGGATTCGGGACAAAAAAATATATATTGCCGATGGTCATCACCGTTATGAAACGGCTCTGGCTTTCTCCGAATCACATCAGGACAAGGTGGAAGATTGCTCTCATGTCATGATGTTCCTGACCAACATGGATTCGGATTCTATGTCAATTTTCCCCATTCATCGTGTAGCTAAAAGTCCGGAACCGTTTAATCGGGAATCTTTTCTGCAAAAAGTCGGAGAATATTTTGATATTGCCCCCTG
>JABIXH010000005.1 GCA_018664975.1 Nitrospina sp.
CGCGATCAAAAAACCTTTTCCTTTCATCCAATTCTCCCGACTTCTTCTCAAAGTACTCCACCAGTAATTGCAGGTTCTTACGTTCATGAGAAGCAAGATTAAGAAGCTCTTTAAATTCTTTAGGGTTAAAGCCTTCTGGAAAACCAGATCTTCCTTCAGGCGTAGAACCTTGAGGATTTTTAGGTTTGAATTCTTCAGCCATAACAGGAGTCCTGTATCAAAGAGGATTATATTTTGGCAAAGGGGTAGCGCCCATACACCATAAGGTACTACTTTTTATATACTTATGGGAAATCAATGTCAAGCACCACTAGGCGTGGGGCCTAATTATGAATAACTTTGACAGTTAGCAACGAGTTTTTGCTATATCTGAATACCGACCTAGCGGTTGACAAGATATTCGGCAATTTGAACGGCATTGAGGGCCGCACCTTTGCGTAAATTGTCGGACACCACCCAGAAATTGATGGCATTCACACCAGAAATATCATCGCGAATCCTACCAATGAACACCTCATCCTTATCAGCGCAATCAATGGCTAACGGGTATTCGTTGGATTCGGGATCATCAAACACTTGAACGCCATCCATTCCCGACAAAAGTTCCTTTACTTCTCTGGCATTCACAGGGTTTATAGTTTCCACATTTACAGATTCAGAGTGAGAATAAAATACCGGCACTCGAACGGTCGTAGGAGAAACCATGATCGAGGAGTCTCCCAATATTTTTTGAGTTTCATTCACCATCTTCATCTCTTCCTTTGTGTAACCATTTTCTAAAAATAAATCTATATGAGGAAGGCAGTTAAATGCTATTTGATGAGGATATACATTATGTTTTACAGGTTTTCCATCCATCACATTCCTTGTCTGGTTTCTCAGTTCATTAATGGCCTTTTGACCGGAACCGGAAACAGACTGATAGGTGGAAACAACCACCCTTTTAATTCTAAACTTGTCATGGATCGGCTTTAATGCCACCACCATTTGAATGGTAGAGCAGTTTGGGTTTGCGATAATACCCGGGTCTTGTCCTATGGATCCTGGGTTCACTTCAGGTACAACAAGCGGGATGTCCGGCTCCATACGGAAAGCACTGCTGTTATCAATCACAATACAATTGGATTTCACTGCAAAGGGAGCAAATTGACGGCTCACACTTGCCCCAGCAGAAAAAAGGGCTATATCCATCCCTTCAAACGACCCTTCATTCAACTCTTCCACAACAACCGGATTTCCCTTGAATTTAAGAGTCTGCCCTACTGATCGTGCAGAGGCCAAAGCTTTAAGCTTTGCCACGGGGAAATTTCGTTCCTCAAGAATCTCCAGAATTTTTCTGCCCACTGCCCCGGTTGACCCCGCAACCGCAATATTGTATTGGTCCTTCTTATGCAACATTCTTTTTCTCCAACTCTTCGGCGATCAGATCGCCCATCTCTTTAGTTCCAACCTGTTTCATACCGTCTGACATAATATCTGCGGTTCGCACACCCTGCCCCAATACGGATTCAACCGCCGCTTCAATCCATGCATTTGGTTCTTCCCGATCCAGAGAATATTTAAACAACATTCCAACAGATAATATTGTTGCCAGTGGATTTGCCAGTTCCTGGCCGGCAATATCTGGGGCAGAACCATGTATCGGTTCATACATGGCATGTTTTTCCCCAAGGCTGGCTGAGGGCAACATTCCGATTGATCCCGTAAGCATGGAGGCTTCATCACTTAAAATATCTCCAAACATATTGGTGGTCAGGATCACGTCAAATTGTTTGGGATTTCTCACTAACTGCATGGCACAGTTATCCACATACATATGCGAAAGGTTTACATCCGAGTAATTGGAATGCAGTTTTGTTACAACCTCACGCCAGAAACCGGTTGACTCCAGAACATTAGCCTTGTCCACGGAACAAACAGATTTGTTACGCTTCCGGGCCACTTCAAACGCGATGCGGGCAATGCGCTCGATTTCCGGTTCGGTATAAACCAGCGTGTTAAATCCTCTGCGGGTACCATCTTCAAGCGTATCCACACCACGGGGCTGACCAAAATAAATTCCGCCGGTCAATTCGCGCACCACAAGAAGGTCCAAACCTTCGACCACTTCTCGCTTTAGAGTCGAAGCATCAACCAAGGCTGGGAAAATGCGAGCAGGACGAAGATTGGCATAGAGGCCCAGGCTGGACCGGAGTCCCAGTAAAGCTCGTTCGGGTCTCAGGGAAAAATCTATATTCTCCCATTGAGGACCGCCTACCGCACCCAACAAAACCGCATCGGCATTTCGGGCGGCCTCCAGAGACGCATCCGGTAAAGGATGCCCGGTCGCCTCATAGCCAGCACCTCCAACAGGTGCTTCATTAACACTTATCTTTAGACCCAGTTTAGACTCGATAATTCTGAGAATTTTTAATGCTTCTTGAACCACCTCCGGGCCAATTCCGTCACCTGGAAATACCGTAATATTTAATTCTGTTTTTTTACTCACTACTGAAACTCCTATTGAAAAGGCTACACCTTGAGAAAATACTGAAAGTTTAAAGTTAATTGGGCGGGCATGGACCCCGATACCCCCGGCGGTACGCCGGTTGGAAGTATACGGGCATAAATTTCGTTGTAAATATATATTTTTACATTATTATACACGCGGTAGCCAAACCCTTACTCAACCCATCAAATTATCCCAGCCTATGCTAAACGGCAAACGCATTTGTGTGGTTATGCCGGCCTACAATGCCGAAAAAACCTTAAAAAAAACATATGATGAAATCCCGAAAAATATTGTGGATGAAGTCATTCTCACTGATGATGCAAGTCAGGATGAAACAGCAAAACTTTCCCGAGAGCTGGAAATCAAAACTCTGGTGCATACTGAGAACAAAGGATATGGCGGCAACCAAAAAACCTGTTACCAGGCGGCTCTCAAAAGTGGGTCCGATATTATAATCATGTTGCACCCTGACTACCAATACAATCCAAAGCTTATCACCCCTATGGCATCTTTGATCGCAGAGGGTATATTTGATGCTGTGATTGGTTCGAGAATTCTTGGGAATAAGGCCATGCAGAGGGGAATGCCGCTATATAAATATATTTCAAACCGTGTCCTAACCCTGGCCGAAAACCTGATTATTCAACAAAAGCTTTCCGAATATCATACGGGTTACCGGGCCTTCAGCCGGGAAGTGCTGGAGACCTTACCCTTGCTGGAAAACTCAGATGATTTCGTGTTTGATAACCAGATGCTTTGCCAGACCCTTTATTTTGGATTTGAGGTAGGCGAAGTCTCCTGCCCTGCCCTCTACTTTCCTGAGGCCTCATCCATCAGTTTTAACCGTAGCGTTACCTATGGATTAGGAGTGATGGAAACCGCCATAAAGTATGCTTTTGCCAAACGCGGTATGAGACATTTCAAAATCTTCAATCCTAATGGAAAAAAATTGTCCAGCGATACGGCGTAACCTACCCAAAAATAGCGAGGAAAATTTTTCTACCCCTATCCTTTGGTTAAACCAGTTTCCTATCCTACAACGGATTCAGCAGAAACTTAAGTCACTCCCCCTCTTGATAATCTCTGCATTCCCAACTCAATCTGCGCTTAATTGAACTTTTCTAAATCCTATAAATATTATATAATTAATATAAAATTGTGTGTTTTTTTTACTCAATCCCTAAAATTTTATGCCCCTGAAATCTTCCCATCATTTAATTTCTCGGTTTGGCAAAGAAAGCCTGC
>JABIXH010000004.1 GCA_018664975.1 Nitrospina sp.
GCCACTATTGATCATGACAGGAATCGCGCTTTTGTTCGGGATTCATATGGTCATGGCCATCGGTGGGGCGGACATGCCGGTAGTGGTATCCATGCTAAACAGTTATTCCGGTTGGGCGGCTTCTGCAACAGGATTCATGCTCAGCAACGATTTGCTCATTGTTACCGGAGCATTGGTAGGTAGTAGTGGTGCCATCCTCAGTTACATCATGTGTCGAGCAATGAACCGAAAATTTTTATCGGTTATTGCCGGTGGATTCGGTACAACCACAGGTGGGGGCTCCTCTTCGGCCTCAGTGGAAGAGCAGGGTGAAGTGGTTGCCCTACAAGCTCCCGAGGTAGCCGCGTTGTTGGCGGAGTCCAAAGAAGTCATGATCATTCCGGGTTATGGCATGGCGGTGGCGCAGGCACAGCACATCGTTAATGAAATCACTAAAACTCTCAGGTCTAAAAAAATTAATGTGCGGTTTGGCATCCATCCCGTTGCCGGCAGAATGCCGGGGCACATGAATGTTTTACTGGCCGAAGCCAAGGTGCCCTATGACATCGTTTTTGAAATGGATGAAATCAACGATGATTTTCCTAAAATTGATGTTTCGATCGTCATTGGGGCCAACGACATTGTTAATCCTTCAGCGCAAACGGACCCAGATAGCCCGATCGCCGGTATGCCGGTGATGGAACCCTGGAAAGGTAAAACCACCATCGTGTTGAAACGCGGAATGGCAACAGGTTATGCCGGAGTGCAGAATCCGTTGTTCTTCAAAGAGAACACGCGAATGTTGTTTGGCGATGCCAGAACAAGCCTGGATGAGGTTTTCAAAAATCTGTAGTAGAAAATGGCTGTTCGTCCCCCTCCGTTTTAAACGGCAGGGGGATTTTTTTTAGGGAATCGTGAAAGCTAGATTGCCCTTTGAGGATGGCACGAGAATAAGGTTGTGGACATAGTCAAAAGAAATGCCTGCCGGAGTCAGAATATTTTCCCGAACGGTTTCTACCTGGTAAAAATTTCGGATTCTATAGATTTTCCCTTCTACACGATCAGAGACCAGCAGGTTTCCCTCGCGGTCCCAATCCACTCCACTTAGATTTTTAAATACTTTTTTTGTGTGAATGACGGGTATGATTTTTCCATCCAACCCAATCCCCCAAATTCTTCCTGTGGCTCGGGTCACTACAATCAATCTTTTGCGTATGGAATCGTAAACTACCCCGGTTGGATTACCCAGGCGATTGTCTTTGCTGAAAATAGAAATTTTGTGATCATTTTTGGTTTCAACTTTATAGATGGTATTCGCCAGCACATCAGAAATGTATAGGTTCCCCTCATCATCGAATGCCAAACCTCTCAATTGTTTCGCCCCGAGTCCGGTCAAATCAATATGGCCGAGCGGTGCCCCATTATTTTTGTCAAACCAACGCAAAGAATCGATGTCTGCTAAATAAAGGACATTTCCTTTTAGTGCCAGTCCATCTGGGGCATGTAGAGTTACTTGTGGGTCTCCTCCACGGATGACAAACAGGATTTTCCTGGATGGATCGAGTTTTACTATAAAGCCATTATTGTCTCGGCTTGCGGGGTTACCGTTGATGTTGGAGATGAAATAATTCCCCAAAGCCGGATCAACAATAAAACTTGCTGGATTTTTTAAAGCGCCAACACGAAATGCCTGGGCAGGATGGGGGATAAACAAAAAGACGGTGAGCAAATTTGCTATTATGGCTTTCATGATACAACTTTAGCATAAGTGACTTATTTTCATTTTTAGAAAATCTTGTATGCCCAATTCGAAAAGCAAAAGTGAAATTTATCTGGGGATGGGGTTGATGGGCATGACCGGACTTGCTATGGGCTGGGTGGTGCACAGTCCGCTTTTAATGACTATAGCAGGGCTTTTAGGTTTAGTGATAGGTGGGTTTGTCGGCTGGTTGGGGGGTAGGCTTTTTATGGTTATCGTTTGTCTGGGAGTTTTAATTGGGGCCTTTTTTGGGTACCGTACCGGTGACAGGGATATCCTCATCATCGCCGCAGGAAGCGGAGGAGCCATTGCTGGTTTCATGGGCGCACAAATTCAAATGTTTTTTGACCGCCGCTAACAGGGTGCTGAAAAAATATTTATGATTGAAAAAATTGTCACCCTGAGGTCCTCGAAGGGCAGGAAAATCTTTAAGCTAGTGTGTATGCTTCGATGAACTCAGCAGATATTCAAAACAAATATTTTTAAGGCTGGTTTTTCAACATCCTGCTAGGTATGGGCTGATAAACGATTTGGATATAATCCAGAGTTTTTCTGGATTGATTTGCTACGCGTCGCAACGACGAGCAATTTTTGCTGGTCTGTTAAGCCTAGGGTTAGTCCTCGGCCCCAAGCCCAGTGGATTGCCCATTGCCACCGGCCGCTCGGACGGGCTTAGTGGGCCACATTGCGTTGACCCTGCCGAAATCGAACATGAGATTCTGATCCCATAGTTTTTCCTGATCTGTAATGATTTGAAAGTACTTCCAAACTTCTTTATCTTGATGCTCCCATTTATTGTCTGGCTCACCAAGAACCTTCAGCACTTTTTCTTTTCTACGGTTCATGAAGGTGGACTCGAATTCGATAACGGTATAGATGTGTTTTTCATCCTTTGTCTTTCCATCTTCTCCTATCGACCATGCAGTGAGGGGGAAAAGAAGCAGAACGAAAATTATAAAACCAATTATTTTAGATGGCATCATGTTCCTCATGAATATAAGTTGCCGACAAATTTTTCATAACCGTTATAGATAAGGGTCGGGCGAATGTCTCCGGTACCGATCATTTTCTCACGGGTTTGGGGCCAGCGTGGGTGGGGAATCCGCGGGTCCACATTGGCGGTGAAATCGTATTCCAGTCCTTGCAGTGTATTCCAGAATGTTGCAGGGCGGTAGTTGACCAACTCTATCTTTACGATAGATTTGATATTCTTGAATCCATATTTCCAGGGGACCACAAGACGGATCGGGGCGCCATGTTGTTTGGATAGCGGATGTCCATAAATTCCAGTGGCTAAAAATGCCAATTCGTTCATGCCTTCCTTGATTGTTAACCCTTCTACATAAGGCCAGGGTTCCCAAAATGCCAACTGGCCCTGGGCAGTGAAGGGGGTGTAAAAAGTTTCAAGTCTGATATGGGTTGCTTCAGGTTTGGGTTCGACTTGTTTAAGCAGTTCCTTTAACGGGAACCCCGTCCAGGGCACCGCCATGGCCCAGGCTTCCACACATCGTAGTCTGCAAACACGTTCTTCAATGGGCATTGATTTAAGCAGGTCATCGACATCGAAAGTCTTTGGTTTGTTGACTAATCCATTTACCTGAATCGTCCAGGGGCGGATTTTGAGTTTTTGGGCGTATTGCACCGGGTCGGTTTTGTCGGATCCAAATTCATAAAAATTATTGTAGGAAGAGGCAATATTTTCCGGGGTCAAGGGTCGATCCAACTCATAAGTCGAATTAATTTTTGCGGGATAGATGGATTTATCCAGTTCGCTCCATTCCACTTTAGGAAGATTTTTCGGGGGGGTGGAAGGGCCACAACCATAAAGAGCCCCAACGGTGGCGGCGGTGGTTATCGCTGTGCCTTTCAAAAACTCCCGCCTGCGCAGGTATACCGATTCTGGTGTGGCCAGATTTTCTGAAATCTCCCAATCATTTTTTAAATGGATATGGGCCATTTCTTATAAGTCCTTATGGGTGACCCAGTTATCAATTCCCGTCAAGTATGCAGGGAGTCCCTGCTCGATAGGCAGGGCGATGATTTCTGGTACCTCATAGCTGTGGTTAATTTTGACCCAGGTTTCCAAAGCATCGTAGCGGTCTTTCCGGGTTTTTACGATCAAAAGGAATTCTTTATCAATATGGAGTTTTCCTTCCCAGTGGTAGGTCGACTGAATTCCTGGAACGGTGTTGACACAAAAGGCCAGTTTGTCTTCGACCAATCCCCGGCTTATTTTATCCGCTTCCTCTTTTGACCCAACGGTGATGAATAGTACGCAATGCTCACTCATAGCAGGTCCCCATCAAAGTACAAATTTTAATAAATAAAACCCTAGAACGAGAAGGATGAAAAATACGATACTGAATATATTGAAATATTTTTCGATGATTACCTTGATCGGAGGTCCAAATTTATAAATGATAAATCCAACCAAAAAGAATCGGGCTGAACGGCTGATTGCCGATGCCAGAACAAAGGTCGGGAAATTGATTTTGAAAGCTCCTGCCGCCAAGGTAAAAATTTTATAAGGCAAAGGGGTGAAGCCTGCGGCGGCAACGGCCCAAGCCTGATGCTCGTCATAGAGACCGCCAATTTTCTCAAACTTGGCCTGCAAATGGTAAAACTCCACAATGTGGTTGCCAATCAGGTCCATGAACTGATACCCGATAAAATAACCAAACATGCCTCCCAAAACGGATGCGATGGAGCAAAAGAAGGAAAACCTGATCCATAGCGCCGGGACTGCTACTGTCATGGCGATCAATAAAACATCAGGCGGAATGGGGAAAAATGAAGACTCAACAAATGAGACAAAAAATAAAGCCGGGAGCGCATAGGGGGTAGCAGCCCAATGCAGGACCCAATCGTACATGGATCGAATAATTTTCATGGATGTATATTCAAAGTAAGGTTAATGGAGTTTTGCCAAACCGAATTCATTGAAGGTTGAAGGGATCGACATCGACAGAGATCTTGAGTTTTGCACTTGATGCAGATTTGAGTTCATGGAGTTCCCGGCTGTCTGCCAGAATATTTTGCAGACTCTGCATATTCTGACCCCGTAAGATCACATGCCAGCGGAACTTGTTTTGAATCTGATATAAAGCCGCTTTAGAAGGTCCTAATATTTCTACTCCTTTTTTGCGAGTGGCCTGCCGGGTAAGAGCACGGCCCAGTTTTTCAGAGGTGCTCTTTACCAACGATTCATTATCGCTGACAAGTTCAATAGCTACAAGTCGGGTGAATGGAGGATAATTGAGTTGCCGCCGCAACTCTAATTCCTTTTCATGGAAAGCGTTCACATCATGTTCTTTAACAAACTCAAACATATAGTGATCGGGATTGTTAGTCTGGATAATTACTTTTCCCGGAACTTTTCCGCGCCCTGCCCGCCCTGCAACCTGAGTCAACAACTGAAAAGCTCTCTCGCAGGATCTAAAGTCGGGTATGTTCAAAGCTAAATCTGCATGAATCACCCCGACCAGTGTGACGTTGGGGAAATCATGTCCTTTGGTTATCATTTGGGTGCCGATGAGGATGTCGATATTCCCCGCATTCATATCCCGGTGCATAGCGGAGAAAGAGTCGCGTCCCCGAGTGGTGTCTCTATCGATTCGAGTTGTTCGGGCCTGTGGAAATAGTTTTTTTACTTCTTCCTCCAGTTTTTGGGTTCCAAAACCACTAAAACGAATCACTTCTCCATGGCATTCCACGCAATGGTTGGGCATTCGTGCCTTGAAATTGCAATAATGGCAGAGTAGCCGGTCCTCGGTGCCGTGAAAGGTGAGAGTGACACTGCAATGGTTACATTCTAATACGTAACCACAGTCAGGGCAAAATACAAATCGCGCTGTTCCACGGCGATTGAGAAAAAGGAAAATCTGTTCACTACGGGAAAGTCTGTCGCGAATCGCACTACGCAAAACACCGGAAAGCATGGCAAAATTTTTGAATTCTTTGCGCTCACGCTTCATGTCTACCATGCCCACAATGGGCAGAAGGCTTTCACCGATCCGGCTTTTCAAAGATAAATATTTATATTTCTTTAACCGGGTATTATGAACGGACTCCATGGAAGGGGTGGCTGATCCCATAAGGACGACTGCGTTGGCCGACCGGGCACGCATGACAGCAGTATCCCGAGCGTGATAGCGGGGATTGGAGTCCTGTTTGTAAGAGCCATCGTGCTCTTCATCTATAACTATTATGCCCAGATTTTTAAAGGGCGCAAATACCGCCGACCGGGCGCCGACGGCGATCGACACCTTTTCCTCATAGATTTTTTTCCACTCCAGATAGCGTTCGGTTTGCGATAAGCCACTATGTAAAATTGCAACTCGATCTCCAAAACGCTGACGAAAACGCTTTACCGTTTGCGGTGTCAGGGAGATTTCAGGAACCATCATGATTGCGGTTTTACCTTTTTCCAGAATGCGTTGGATACATCGGATATATATTTCTGTTTTACCGCTTCCCGTAATTCCATGAAGCAGAAAAGATTGAAAGTTGCCTTCATCAATTGCTGAGGAGAGCTCCTTGAATACGGTTTCCTGTTCAGGTGTAAAGGTTAGGTGGGTACCGAATGGCTGGTCCATGGTGCCTTCAGGAACCCAAGCCTGGCGTTCTTTTTTCTCGGTAAAAACTTCCACCAACTTTTTTTCCTTAAGACCGCGGAGGGCGGATTTGCCCCCTGGAATCAGAGTTTCCAACTCCGTTAGATGGATTTCTTTTTGCCGAACGAGATTGAACACACTTTTTTGTTTGGGACTGCGTTTGAGAAGTTGTTCTATTTCTTCCTCTGTAGGCAGGTCGCTGGCAATGCGAACCGACTTGACAAGTTGATAGCCTACCTTATCAAGTCCAGCTGGGAGAGCAGAACTGATGGCCTCACCCCATGCGGATTGGTAATAGTCGGCCAACCAACGGGTGAGAGTTAGTATTTCTTCACTCAAGACTAGTTCGATGTCCGGAAGCTCGGCGATGGTCTTGAGGGCTATGGGCTTATCCCATTTTTCCGCAAGGTTGATCACATACCCGGTAATGCGTCTTCTGCCAAAAGGCACGAGAACCCGCATGCCGACTCGGACCTTCCCCAACAATTGCGGAGGAATGATATAAGTAAACGGGTCCCGGAGAGGCAGGTTAAACACCACCTCAGCATATGGCTTTTCGGTGGAAGCTTTTGCGTCAAAGGATTCGATTTCCATCTGGGTCTGGGTATTCATCTGGGCAGGACTTTCTGAAATTTTCCAGATTGTACCACCCACCCGGCGTGGGGCCAATAGCTCATGATGGTTTGCAATTGGACAGAGCCATTGCTAAGAAGTAAGAAAAAATTGACTCGCTGGAAGTTTTCCTCTAATCTCAACTTTTTCAAAGCATATAGGTCGCTTTAGTTGCGGATATGCCGGATAGAAATAGGTTTTTTGAATATTTGGAAGAGGTGGAGCTATGAAAGCAGGAGATAAGATTAAAATTGATTTTGCTGGAAAGAAAAAAGACGCGACAGTAGATAAAGTATTTCCCAAAACGGTTTATCTTAAAGTCGATTTTGACAAAGATAAGCAAAAAACCATTAAGCGCAAACTCAGCCAGATTGACGGCGGAAAATCCAAGAAAAAATAAATCCTCTATCCTCTCCCTGTATGGGAGAGGACAGCCCCACCTGAATTAATAGTTTTCCGAGACAGCGATGTATTCTTGGACGGATTGTACCCCTTCGGTATCACGAATGATTTAGTTATCTAGAAATAATTTTTTATTTTTGCCTGTTTTTTCAGGATTTCGATGTAGTCACGGGTGGCTTGTGAAACTTTCTTTTGGCTGAGAAAAGTTTTGATCTTTGCTTTTTCAGCTTCAAAAGGACTGGTTCCCGCCGGTTTTTTATCTGTGACTTTAAGGATGTGGAATCCGTGCCCGGTGCGAAAAACTTCACTGACTTCGCCTACCTTCATTTTAAAAGCCTTATCGCTGAAAGCCGGAAGCATTTGCTTGCGAGTGAAGTATCCCAAGTCCCCTCCCAGGGATGCCAAGCTGTCCTGGGAAAATTTCCTGGCCAATGCCGAAAAATCAGTACCACTACGGGCTTGATCGAGAATAGATTGAAACTTTTTGAGGGTTTTCTGTTCTCCGGCTTTCCCTTCTGATGGATTAAATTTTAGCAGGATGATGCTGGCTTTGACTTGTTCCTGACTGGTGAACTTATTTTTATTTTTTTCGTAATAGTCCCGAGTTTCATTTTCAGAGATCTGGATTTTAGGTTCGATTTCTTTTTTTATGATCTGGTCAATATATGAGTCCGTTTCCAGCTCGGCTCTATATTGTTCGAGGTTCATACCCCGGTCAGCAAGTTTGTGAGCAAAAACAGCCTCAGACTTGAACTTGGCTTGCACTTCCTGAATCCGCTTTTCCAACATATTTTTTGTTATTTTAATTCCCGAATCTTTAGCCTTCAAGACCAGCAGGATGCGTCCGATTTCGTCTTCAATCAGTTGTTTTGCGGCCGCTTTTTCCTGATCTGTATTGAGAGGCATACCGCGTTTCTTGTATTGTTTTGCGGCCTTTTTCAATTCGCGGGAAATAGCTTCACCACTGATATCCACACCATTGACCTGGGCCACCACTTTGGGAAGTTTGATTTTTAACTCATCGTGCTTATGGCCGGTATGAGCCCAAACATTTACAGGAATGGCGGAAATAAAGAGACCTGTACCAAACAGGAACAAATATATACTTAAGCAAACAAATCGTTTCATGCGGGTAACCCTTTCTGTACGATGCATTCAACAAATGGGGATTTAAAAGTTTAAGAGATGCCATTAAAACTAATCATTCAACTCCTCTATGTCAACCGATTTATTGAGGTTTCAGTTGTTGGGTCAGACCGCGGAAGAGGAAGGCCGCTACAATTATGATGCCCAATAGTACCGTTACGGCAACCCTGTATTTAAGCGTTCCTGTTGTATTCAAAGCCCAGACGACTCCCCCCCAAAGCATGGGGCCTAATATAGAGGCCGCTTTGCCAGCGAGTCCATACAATCCGAAAAATTCACCGACTTTTTCAGGGGGAGACAGCTCGACAATAAAAGCTCGACTGACTACCCAAACGCCTCCCATTCCTACTCCGGCGATGGGGCCTACCAGCCAAAATATGGATTCACTCTGGCTTACGGCAGTCAACGAAAGAGAAACGATCCAGAGTCCCAATACAAGCCAGTAGGACCAGATGGTTCCTTTTCGCTTAACCAGAATGCCGATGATCAATGATCCGATCATTGCTCCTGCTGTTGAGGAGATCAAAAATTTAATGATTTGTCCATCGTTGAATCCGATTACCTTGCTGGCATACACCGACATGAAAGCGATAATGGTGTTCACCGCATCGAGAACCAGGAAATGGATCAGAATAAACCGGAACAAAGAATGGTATTTCCGGGCGCGAAGAAAAGTTGCCTTGAGAGTATTGAACGCTTCCTTGATGCGGAAAAAGGGAGCTGTCCGGGTTTCATGATCTTTAACAAACAGGAAGCAGGGCAGGGAAAAGAATAATAGTAAACCAGCGGTGGGAAGAAAGGCTGAGGAGCGCCCGCCCGACTCGACAAACGGTTTCACCAGCACCATGCCGAGTATGGAACCCAGATAGCCGAGAGCCACTCCATATCCTGAAACGAGGCCTACATGGGTGCCTCGTGAAATGGAGGGGAGCATACCGTTATAAAAAACCAATGCCGATTGGTATCCGTAGTTAGCGACCATGAACAATATCAGGCCCGTCCATAGATGGTCTGTGGTTCCGATCAGTGCGGTGGTAACAATGCAAAGAAGGGTGAGTCCGATCAGGGGGGCCCGACGTTTTCCGGTAGCGTCTGAAAGGGCTCCGAAAACGGGAACGCTCAAGGCCACGGCCAGCATAGAAAGGGAAAGGGCGGTGCTGTATAAAATATCCTGGCCGTTATGATCGACCGTAACCCACAACGCGAAATACAGTGAGATCACGTTCATGGAAAAAATGGTGTTGGCGAAATCGTACAAGCACCAGGAGAAGATAGCGAGTTTGTTGGAGGTCTGGCTCACTGGGAGGATTGTGCAGTGCGGAATCCGTAAATTTCGTTTTTTATATGGGGAAAATTACGTGCGCGTTTGACAACTTTAATTCCTTCAACACTATTTACCCAAGAGCCTCCTCGGAGCACCTTCATTTTTAAAGGTCCCTGTGGGCCTTCCGGGTTGATTTCAGGGCTGGCGCTATAATATTTTTTATCGTACCAATCCAGGCACCATTCCCAGACATTCCCGGCGGTATTGTATAATCCGAAAGGACTGACTCCGGAATGGTAATAGTTGACCGGAGCGGTGTAGGGATAGTTATCATTTTCCCCGAAAATATTGACGAAGAAAAAGTTGAAGCCTTTATCAAACTTTCTTCCCCAGGGCCAAAGGCGACCATCGTTTCCCCGTGCGGCCTTTTCCCATTCTGCTTCTGTAGGCAGTCTTCGCTTCTTCCATTTTGCGTAGGCCATGGCATCATGCCAACTCACTCCAACAACAGGCTGGTCTGGCTCGTTAAAACGGGAATCATTCCAGAATTTCGGGGCATGGTGTTCTGTGGCCAGCATGAAGGCCGCATAGTCCTTATTGCTCACTTCATATTTATCGATGAAATAACCGGAGGTGAAAACAAAATGCATGGGTTTTTCATCTTCTTTTCCGGAAGAAGATCCCATTTGGAAATACCCTTTCGGGATATAGATCATTCCTGTAGGAGCTTCCGGCTGGGCATGTATGGGAGTGTGAAGAAAGGTGATTGCGAAAATGAAAAAAAAGAGGAAATAGGGTCTGGCGCACCGTGAGGTCATGACAAATCAAAAAATCCTATATGAGCAACAAGATCTCGTTTGGTTTCAGGAGAGAGGTCCTTGGACGCTTCAATATTTTCTATGTTGATCCACTGGTAATGCCCATTCCAGCAATTAAGGCTCATTATGGTATTGCCATACCAGTCCATACTGCTATTCAGAAAAACCGGACCCTGACACTTTGAGCATCGGCCGTGGATCTCCATGTTGTTTCGTAATTGGCGCATTCTTAGTTTCCAGTCATTGATTATCAGATGTTACTTATAAATTAAATTACAAAGAGACTTAATCCGCAAGCAAATTATAAAAAACTTTGATGTTTAAAATGCTCAACCCTATTGAAAAGTCAAGGTTTTTTCGCTGGGTTGATTGTGTTTTAGAAAAATATCAAGGGTTCAGGCGTGGTATAAAAATGAGTTCATCTGTTAACAGGGGTAAGCGGGAAGCGAGTTTTTGCCAGGAGGATTTTTAATTCTTCGATGGGGAGTCCAATAATATTGGATTCCGAGCCAGAAAATTCGCGGATCATAAAACTACCCTTTCCCTGAATAGCGTAAGCTCCGGCTTTATCCATCGGTTCTCCGGTTTGGATATAGTTGGATATTTCTTCATCCGTTAAGGATTTGAAGCGGACTTTTGAGGTCACAGCGGTGTCGATTGTTTTTCCCGGACTGACAACACAAATGCCAGTCATGACGCGATGTTCATTACCGCTCAAACGACTAAGAATTCTTTTTGCATCTGGAACATCCACGGGTTTGCACAAAATTTCATGGTGCAAAGCCACCAGAGTATCGGCACCGATCACCCAGCAGTCAGGATAATTTTTAGCAACATTCTCTGCTTTGGCACGGGCCAATAACCGGGCATTTTCTTCCGGGCGCAACCCCCAATCCAGGTTTTCTTCCACTGAACTGGGAACCACTTCAAATTGGTCGGTAATTTGCCGTAACAGTTCTGATCGGCGGGGAGATTGTGACGCCAGAATTAATTTGGGTGTGTTCTCAAACATAGATCCTGCAACATACATGAAATAAAAGTCGGGCACAACCCGCAAGGCGTAGGGCCAAGGAGCAATGGCTTTATCTAGCGAGCAAATATTTTTCTCGGCTTAATAAGCTGTTGCCATTTGCTTCCCTTGCTAGAGGGTGGCGAGCAAGAAATCTTGGAGGCTTAATGGGTTTTTTCCAGTTCCCTCCCAGGAGAGTGGGTGGAAATTTGGAAGCAAATCCTATATATTGTCCCATTACCTACTTAGTAGAAATTTTAACCTCCTCAACAAGGAACTGGCATGGCAGGCGCAACGCATCAAATTCAGATACGACATATTCTGGTCGAAAAAAAAGAAGTCGCAGAATTGCTCAAGGAAACGATCGACAGTATCCCTGGGGAAACGGCTCGAGTCAAAATGCTGATGAATCTGGCAGAAAAATATAGCATTTGTTCTGCATCCAAAGAGGATGGCGGCAACCTGGGCTGGCTGGAAGTTGGCTGGAATAAGAACGACCCCCGGCAACCACGCGGCGGTTTCAAAATGCTAAACAATGACGAGTTGGATGATTTTATTCGTGAGGGGCTTGAAAAAATGACCTTACATAAAGGAATAGTGTTTGGTCCGGTAGAGTCTTTCGAGGGTTTTCATATTGGAATTATGTGTCAGGAAGTCAAGCTGGACCGGATTCTTTAATGGCAAGCATTTCTGCATCTTCCCCAACAAAATTGTAAGCAAAGCAACCACTGGAGCACCGGACCATATAATGCGGGCAGGAGCGGCAAGGTTCTTTTGCCTCGGTTTTCTCAAATACCGTGGTCAGAAATTTAGCCCCCATCTGAGCCATAGCGATAGAGTTCACCTCTTTAAAATCTGAAACATTTCCCAGTGTTAGGTTGTGAAAGGGAAAACAGTTGAAGCAGTCCCCTTTAGAGTCAATATCCATTGGGCTACCGTCTGCACATCCGAAATAGAATTCATTACGGTTCCATTCTTCCATTGGGGGAACCTGTTTATTGCCGTGATAATAAATTCTGTCGGTGAATGAAAGTTGGTCTTCGCTGATATCATCCAAAAAGCAAGGAGGTAGCGAACAATCGAACCGAAAACATAATTGTGGAAATCGTTCCATAATTTTAAGCATTTGTTTTCCGACTTTTGGAAAATCTCTGATGGGGAGATAAGTGTTGGCTTCCCCTCCTATGATGGGAAATGCAGGGCTGACCCGGATTTTGTATTGCTTGTCGCGGGGCAGGCCGGCTTTCTGATAAATCGCATTGATTTCCTCGCACTGTTTTTCGAGCTCCTGGTCCTTGGAGTAAAGGTTGATGCTGAAGGTAACGCTGTAGCCATTGACTCGCAACATGCGTTCGGCAACTTCTTTGCACCGTTCATGATTTTTTTCTGAGATATTTTCCCTTGTTTGCCAATTCAATAGAATTGCAAAGGTGATTTGTTTGCTGTGGGCACCGCTTGGGCTGGCAGTCTTCAGTAACAGGTCCAGTACTTTGTCCGGCATCAACCCGTTGGTGAACACACTTAGATGCGAAAACGGCAGGATCCGGTCAAAAGTATTTTGAAATATATCGTTGAACTGAGGGTGCAGAGTAGGTTCCCCACCCATGAAATTGATGATGGGCGCATTTTTGATTTTTGGCAGGAACTCGTTTTGGAAATAATCATATTCCATGGATTTCCCCGGTGTCTTCACCGTTTCTTCCATGTACTCATCTGCGAAACAGTAATTGCAGGTTAGATTGCAGTAACTGTTTAAAATTATATTCATTGATTCATCTCCCCGAGGACCCGAAACGACTCTGTTTAGCTCCCCAAGCCTTGCCAACCTTCATTCTGATGGGGCAAATTGCGAAATTGCTAATATTTTTTAAATGATATCTATCATAACATTTGACGCCAGGAAAAGGTCGGCAATGTTCTATGGGTCGAATTTTTTCTTGCGTCGGAGTATTTGAGATGTCCCGGCCTGAACGACAATTCCCATTTCGCACGGATAGGTCCGGACTACATTGACCACTTCCTGAATGGCTTTATCTTTGGCATCGGTGTCATCCTCCGCTTCACAGGCATATTCCCATGCAGAGCTAACGGTAGGAATTTTCTCCAAACCATGTTCTTCGAGCCGTTCTGCAATCTCCTTGTGGCCCTCTTCCCCCAAACCTTTAAATTCTACGGCAATGAAAACTTTGTACTGCAAGGGTTTCTCCTCCTTTTAAGGATTAAAAATATATGTAAA
Organism: Nitrospina sp.; assembly: GCA_018664975.1. Taxonomy (GTDB): domain Bacteria; phylum Nitrospinota; class Nitrospinia; order Nitrospinales; family VA-1; genus LS-NOB. Next base: position 13,839 of record JABIXH010000004.1, read on the forward strand.
GCCTAGTGTATAATAAGCCGTCCAGAACGTGTGAGGAAATGTTTTAAAATCCGCGGTCTGTGCCGGGTACTATTATTGTCCTGATCTGCATGCATGGGGTGTTCGCCCCGCTGGAGCAATTCCACTTGTCTTCCTTTCAAAGGTTCATATCAAATATATCTTGGAGTGTTCTCGGTAAGGTCTGTGTGCAGATCCTGCTTTTTGGCGTTTCGATCTTTCTCACACGCTATCTGGGTAAGGAACGTTTGGGGGACTATGCGACTCTGTTAGTGATCCCGGTATTTATCAGGCTCATGAACTCCTTGGGTCTGGAGACGTTGATTAATAAAAAACTTCCTGAGCTTAATGTTCAAGATCCTTCGGGTGGACAGGGAAGATATCTGATTGCGAGGTTGCTGGTTTTAAGGTTTTTGACAACCCTTTGTTTCTGCATCCTGTTGTATTTCATTTTACCGTATTACCTCGATTTTATTAATACCCAGCGGCTTATAGAATTTCGTTGGATATTGATTCTTTATTTCATTGTCATAACGGTTGATTCTATCTTGAGCACCTTGTTCATGACATTGCTTCGCTTTAAAACTTTAGCCAAAACAGAAATTTTAGGAGCTCTTCTAAATCTACTCTTACTCGGTTTATTTATTTCGTTAGATTATGGAATCAGGGGAGTTCTCTATGCTTATATTCTTTCTGCAAGTGCAACCAGTATTATTTATTTGATCTTGGCGCGCAGGCAGTATTTAGGGCCGACAAAAAAACCTGAATGGGACGACATGGGCCATCTAGCCTGGGTGTCTTATGGAATCAGCTTTTTGGGTTTTGGTCTTATGACCCAAAGTGATGTTTTATTGTTGAATTTTTTTAATGTAGGTCGTGGAGATATCGGGCTGTATCATTTGGTTACAGGGCTTGGGGGGACAATGGCCTTTCTTCTTGCTGGCGTGGCGCCCATGGCGCTATCCCTGTTTTCCGAGACTTATGCAAAGGATGGAATTAAAAGTCTGGGAAAACTGTATTGTCAAATTGTTGGGCTGGCTTCCTATTTGACCATTCCTATATATGTTTTTTGTGTTCTAAATGCTTCTCATCTGATCAGCTTTATATATGGTCCGGAGTTTGTAGAGGGAGCGGGCGCATTGGGAGTATATGCTACCTTTGCAGGCATTCAAACCGCTTTGGGTATAAATTTTACCGTATCGTCTTTATATGTTATTCGGCGTCAGGGTGTGGCTCTTCGTTCTACGGTAGAAGGTAGCGTATTGAATATTGGGTTGAACCTTATCCTGATTCCAACTTTTGGTATGATGGGAGCCATAACGGCAACAGGACTAGTGATGGTATATATGGTATTAAGGCAGTTAAAAACCCTAACAGTAGAAATGGAAATTACCTCGGTTTTTTACGTTATTGGATATTGTTTTTTGTATTGCCTCATAGCTTCCATACCGCCTCTAATTTTGTCCTGGTTGGGTAGCGGACATTTGGTAATCAACTTAACTTTATATTTAACCACACTGCTGGCATTACTTATTTTTGTGAAGCCTTTTAATGATGAGCAGCGGCAACTTTTTATAAATGTCTATCCGAAATTAGATCACTGGTCAAAATGGTTTGTTCGTCCTTCAGGGAATTAGTTTAGATAATGAATATGATTGAAAATTGTCTTTGTCGTATTTGCGGGTTTTCAGGTGAAAGCTCTGTTTATACAGTTCGTGAAATGATGTACGGGTTGAAGGAAGAGTTTAGTTACTTTCAATGCGCAAAATGCGAATGCCTGCAAATATCAGAATTTCCTCCAGACATGTCCCCCTACTATCCTCAGGACTATTTTAGCCTTTCACAGAGTCCGGAAAAATTATATTTAAACCCGATTGTGAGCTGGGCCAGAAGAAAAAGAGATAGTAGCAGTCTTTTAAATGAGGGGGGTTGGGGCAGGTTGATAAGGCTGGTTTATCCAGAGTGCTTGGACATGGCCAGCCTGTCACGTTTGAAACTAATGCGACCAAAAAGAATCGTTGATGTAGGGTGCGGGACCGGTTTCCTGCTTTATTTTCTTAAAGAAGCAGGGTTCGAAAATGTGTTGGGCGTAGAGCCTCATATTGATGCGGATATAAATTATCCCAATGGATTGACTATTAAAAAAGCTCATGTGCATGAGTTGAATGCGGAACAGGACATAATTATGTTTCACCATTCTTTTGAGCATTTACCAAATCCGATTGAAACCCTGGAGAAGGTGCATCAGCTACTGCCTGCCGGTGGAACCTGTTTGATTAGAATTCCCATCGTTTCTTCAGAAGCCTGGAAAAAATATGGGGTCCATTGGATGCAGTTGGATGCGCCTCGACATTTCTTTTTGTATTCCATTGACAGTTTAAAAGTGCTTGCCAGGAAAACTAAATTTAAAATCAGGGAAATTGTTTTTGACTCCAATGAGTCCCAATTCTGGGGGAGCCAACAATATTTAGAGGGTATACCTTTGTTGGCAGAAAACTCTTATGCTAGGAATCCCGCCAAGTCGATTTTTTCTAAAACAGAAATAAAAAACTATAAGAAAATGGCCCGTGAGGTTAACAGGGCTTCACAAGGGGATCAAGCCGCTGTTTATATGGAAAAAGACAGGGGATAACCATAAGCGCGTTCTTATTGTTTTTTGGCGATTGCCCAAATGTCGTTACAAAAAATATATTTTAAAGGGGGAAGTAGGGAGAGAGGATAAGCATGACACAATACCTGTCGGAAAATTTCCAGAAATTGTGTGAATGAAGAATCCTTTTTAGAAGGCGTAATATATTCCGAGCCCAGCCAAATTTTTGAATCAAAACCGGTTTCCACCAGGTATTTTTTCAAGCTTAAAATGGTTTGTTCGTTGATATGAACCTTGTAATCCTGTTCCGTGCGGATGGGCCGTGTTAATAGATTTTGTCGGAATAGACGATTTAAAATCTTATTGATGGGTTGTTCCCAGAACGGGTAGCCAAAATCATTGTACCATCGATTTGGGGCAGTGTGGACTATAAGCCTTCCTCTTGGATTTAAAACGCGTTTGCATTCCTCAAAACATTTTTTTAATTCCAACGGATACAGGTGTTCTACAATGTCCGTCATAAATACATAATCAAAAGTTTGATCCGGAAAATTTAAGGCTGTTGCATTTGAATGCAAGACTTTTATTTTATCCTTCCATTTGGCGGATTGTCTAGCTATGGCTTTTTGTGCGATATCCAAAGCTTCATGTGAATAGTCGATGCCCGTGACATCTGCTCCTTTTTGAGCCAGAGCCATCATCAGGTCGCCACGCCCGCATCCAATATCTAATACGCTATCACCACTGGTAACTCCGCTTGTGTTGACAGCATAAATAAACTTTGGCGCGGTTTTGTCTTCGGAAAAATAATGAGCCCCATCAATGGACTCAAAATATTTCTTATCGTATAGCTTGGAATCAACTCCCTGAATTTCTGGCATGGGATCTTTATTTTTCATTTCCATAGGAGAGGTTCATTGAATTTCTCCAATCATTATATGTTATTAACGGTTGAGAGAGTGGAGAAGTTGAAGGATAAATCTTTCAGTGTGAGTGAAGAGGGGAATTCTTGAAAAACCACATATTCATGCAATAATGATCTTTGATAGACATGGTTTGAAATAATTTTCCCTAAAGAAATAGTTGTCTAACCCATAAAGTGAAAAAAATGGATTTTTGAAATGATTTATAACGATAGTTTCGAGTTCTGCGGCAAACTTTTGGGGGCAGGGCATCCTGCGTTTCTCGTAGCAGAAATTGGTTTTAATCATAATGGGGATGTGGCACTGGCCAAACGCATGATTGAATCTGCCGCAGAAAATGGTGCCGATGCAGTGAAACTACAAACCTTCCTGGCCCATGAGATGATTTCAAATACCCTGCTGGCCGATGACCCGGACAACCCGGGCAACGAAATCCCCTTCTACGAATTTTTCCAACGCTACGAACTTTCCCGTGAGGATTACGAGGTTCTTATCGCCCATGCACGTACTTTAAAAATTCCTCTGTTTTCCACTCCTTTTGACGATGCTTCGCTGGATATGCTGGTGGAACTGGGTGTGCCCGCGCTGAAAATTGCTTCACCGGATTTGACTTATATACCCTTTCTGAAAAAAGCCGCCGAAACAGAATTGCCAATTGTGCTTTCGACAGGAATGGGCAATGACGAGGAAATAGGTGAGGCCTTACGTGCATTAGGCGAAGCAAACTCTGTGGTTCTCCTTCATTGTGTTTCCAATTATCCTTCACGGTATGAAGAGATGAACCTTGGATATCTCAGAGGATTGAGCGGTCAATTTGAATTACCCGTGGGTTTATCCGACCATACTTTGGATAATTTGTCCGCTGTGGTTGCCGCATCTTTGGGTGCGGTGATGATAGAAAAACATTTTACTCTGGATCGCAAACTGCCCGGGGTGGATCAGTCGATTTCAATGCAGCCGGAAGACCTTCGCCAATTAAAATCAGATATTCTTAATGTTACAAAAATTCTGGGTGAAGGAAAAAAGGAAATCCAGGAGTCGGAAATTCCGGTCAGGTTGTCTGCCAGGCGCAGTTTGGTGGCGCGGGTCGATATCCCGGCTGGAACCCCTTTAGAATCATCCATGCTGGCTTGCAAGCGTCCGGGAACGGGCATTCCACCCAACGAGTTGGATGGTGTACTTGGAAAAGCTTCCAAGGTCGCCATATCTGCCGAACAAATCCTCACCTGGGAAATGTTTCCTCGCTGAAACTTTCACGATGTTCTGTACTTATCTTTTTGCAGAAGTGTTGCGCCATCGGCACAGGCCAGCGGCGATGCTTCCCAATATGCAATGGGTGAGGGCAGATATTGCTCCGGGAACAGTCGCCAAACCATAGGTGGGGAAATTGCTTCTCGCCAGTTCGGTTGCCAGACCGGAATTTTGCATTCCGACCTCAATCGATACAGTTTGCGCATCCCGCTCGGGAAAAAGTAGCAAACGCGATAAAACATAGCCCAATATAAATCCCGCCAAGTGAAGCAAAATCACCGCATAAATTAATGAAGCCCCGATATCCAGAATGGCAGACTTTTTAGCCGCCAGTATAAAATCCACGATGAAAACGATAGAAAGTACAGCGATAAAAGGGGTATAGGCCTCCACTCTTTTTACCGCGCGGTGGAAAAAATGGTTCAGAAAGACGCCAATCAAAACGGGAAGGATGACCACCTTCAAGGTTTTAAGTAGAAGCCCCAAGGTGTCAACGTCCACCTTTAATCCGGTTAGCTCCAGGGAAATGGACTCGACCCACCAGGTAGTCAGAAACGGAGTGAGAAGAACAGCCAGTAATGTTGAACAGGTGGTCAGGCTGACGGAAAGGGCGACATGGGTTTTGGCAATGAAGCAGACGACATTGGAGGCCGTTCCGCCTGGACAGCAGGCAACCAGAACGAGTCCAATAACAAAGTCAATGGGCAGGTTAAAAGCCAGAGCCAGTGCATAGCCCATCCCTGGCATGATGGTGTATTGCAGGCCAACGCCAAGCAAGATAGATTTCGGTATCCTCAGGACACGGGAAAAATCTTCCAAGCTCAAGGTAAGCCCCATACTCAGCATGATGAGAGCAAGAAAATAGGGGATCCAATCA
>JABIXH010000003.1 GCA_018664975.1 Nitrospina sp.
CTCCACGAGCCAGAGCGGGTTTCAGCATATTGGACGCGTCCATAGAGCCTTCGGCAGACCCGGCACCAACCAGGGTATGCAGTTCATCAATGAACAAAATTATTTCGCCATTGGAGTTACTGATTTCTTTAAGAACGGATTTTAATCGGTCTTCAAACTCTCCCCGATACTTACTGCCAGCTACCAACTGGGCCAGGTCAAGCATGAGTATGCGTTTTTCCTTGAGGCCTTCAGGAACATCTTGATTCACTATACGCTGGGCAAGGCCTTCGATGATCGCAGTCTTACCCACCCCTGGTTCGCCAATAAGTACCGGGTTATTCTTTGTTCGCCTGGATAGCACTTGAATTACACGCCGGATTTCCCCATCGCGCCCAATCACTGGATCAAGTTTTCCTGAGCGCGCAGACTTAGTGAGGTCCATACAGAATTTATCCAGTACCTGATATTTACTTTCGGGGTTTGCATCGGTCACCCGCTGGTTCCCTCGAACCGATTGCAGGGCCTTCAACAGATCATCGTATTTGATTCCCAGGGACTTGAAAGCGGAGTTAGCTTTTTTATGGTTGGCTACCGCAAGAAGAATATGCTCGGCACTGAGAAACTCATCCTTCATTTTTTGGGCTTCTTCTTCAGCTTTACGGGCCACATCATTCAGCGTTTCAGAAAGATGCACCTGCCCCGCATTCGACACTTTTGGAAATTTTGCAACCCTATCCTGCAACGCTCCCTGAATTTGATCAGGGTCTACCCCCACCTTTTTTACCAAGGCGGTGGCTATACCATCAGGGTCCTGGAATAGCGATAGCAACAGATGCTCACATTCCAAAGCCTGTTGGTTTTCTGAAGAACACAAGGCTTGGGCTGTAGAAAATGCCTCCTGCAATTTAATGGTCATTTGGTCAAAACGCATATCTAATACCTCAATTCAGGAAATTACTACTTCTAAAATTAGATAAGACCGAACTTAATAATTGTCAAGGCATTGAGGTTTGTACTATGGGAACCTCTATATGATTGAGAATCTATTCTTTATTAGCCGATTATCCACCGACTATTAAAATTGCAAAAAGATCTCCCAAGACCCCAAAATATTTTTTCTTGTATCTGTTAGCCTCTCTTATTGACTATGATAGAAATTTCCTGCCAATGCAGATTTCAGGGATTTAGGGGGGCAAGCCACTTTCAATTTTTGGATGAAATTATACCAATTTGCTGATGACTCTAGCCCCGGATAAAATGTTTAATTATAGTTTTAAATTATTTTTTTTCAGGAACATTTGCTGGCGCTTCCATGACTTCAATGGTTCCGACAGGATTATTCTGTTTTACCACACTCAAATCCTGCAAAAATGCTTCAATATTAGAAATTAATTGATTGGATTTAATGTTTAATTCTGGAGAATGTTCATCGTTAGCAACCTCCTGGATCGTTACCAGAGCACGTTTTAACTCCATAATAGTAGCCATTCTCCGAGACTTATCCACCTTGGATTTAAGTCCTTCTATTTCAAAGCCCATGTAACCCAGTTTTTCATTCATTTCAGATTGGAGGGTGGCCGTTATGGTTTCGAAGCTATTTAGGTTAGACTTAATTTGCCTCGTATTACTGTCAACCTTTTTCATGCTGGTAAAGGAGAAGAATATTGCCAATACAGCTAATCCTAAACTTATAAACGTCACTATTTTTTGTATAGAACCGCTTTTTTCTTCTGAGTCTGTTTTCAAAGCGGGATCATTCTCTTTTTTGACTTCTTCAATTAAGCCTGCATTTTCCATTGGCATCTTGGGTTTTTCGTCTTCCTGGATTTGGGGAGGGTTTTCCAAATCTTTATCTCCTCCATCTTTATTTGTATTCATAGGTTTCTCCAATTATTTGATAATTCATAAACTTTTGAATTGTTTAAGGACCTATATCCTTAATAATATTAGACCCAAAAAAGGATTAAAAAGTCACAAGATATTTTATTTTGAGTTCTGGGTGAAAGGGACAAACCGAGCAATTATCTAGTGAAATAACTACTTAGTTATAAGATAACTATCAAGTTAACTAAATTCCCTCAACTGACAACAAGTTTTTGTTATTTTCACTTTTACCTCTGTGACATTTTGCGCAATATCTTTTGTCTAATATTTCAAAAGTCGGAAATGGATTTTATATGCCTGAAGAATCCTCAAAATCTGAAGGCTTCTTTTAAGCAATTGTCCAGAAGTCACAAATAGCAGAAACTCAAAATGATAAGAAAAGAGCTTCAAGAATAATTTCTCTAAATCGATGGGGTATAGGATTTCGGGATTTCATAACTCTGGTATTTGCCGTTTTTGGATAGCTCTGGCCGAATTTGTTTGCAAAGTATTTGCCCGTAGCTGAGCTATACCGTAAGAGGAAAAATACTCTAATACTAAAGGAAAATTAATGATTGATTTGACAAATATAATAATCCTTGGTTTTTTGATCCTTCTATCAGGCTTTTTTTCAGGATCTGAAACAGCCTTGATTTCTCTGCATGCGGCTCAGGTCCGGAATCTGGTTCAAACTAATAGGAAAGGTGCGAAGATTGTTGAAAGGCTAAAGGAACAGCCTCAACGATTGTTAGTTACTATTCTTATTGGAAATAATGTGGTGAATATAGGAGCCTCTGTGTTTGCCACCGTTATAGCTACTGAGGCTTTTGGGAATCAAGTAGTTGGTTGGATTACAGGTATTTTAACTCTCCTTATTTTAGTTTTTGGTGAAATTATTCCAAAGACTTTTTCTCACAAGTATGCAGTAGGGTTTTCCCTTTTCATTGCATATCCCATTTATTTTCTGCAAAAGATACTTTCCCCATTGATCTGGTTGTTAGAGAGATTAATATTATTTATCAATAAAGTATTCGGTGTTGAAAATCATTCAACTCAGGTGGTTTCTGAGGAAGAACTACGGGCAATGGTGGATTTAGGCTCGGAAGAAGGTTCTATCGAAGAATCCGAGGCAGCGTTGATTGATAAGATAATCGGTTTTAGCAATATTTTAGTTGAAACGATTATGACTCCACGTTCGGAGATATGTGCCGTGGATGACACCAAAACTGTTAAAGAAGCCTTGGAATTAATGGTTAGTCAGGGTATGCATTCCAGGCTTCCCGTTTATCATGTGACTCTGGAAAATCCTACTGGGGTGGTTGCTGTAAGGGAAATGGCTAAATTGTATTTCGACCAAACCCAGGCCGACAGAACCCTCAGTGAATTAAAACTTCCCGCACCTATTGTAGTGCCCATCACTCAACCCATAAAACAATTATTCAATGAATTTCGGTGGAAGCAGCGCCACTTGGCTCTGGTGGTGGATGAACATGGAAGCATTGTTGGTTTAGTTAAGATGGAGGATATACTCGAAGAAATCATAGGGGAAATCAGAGACGAGACGGATTTTGAAGAATCCATGGATATTATTAAAAATGGGGAGAATATTTGGTCAGTCAATGGAAATGTGACCTTAAAAACTATCCAAGAGGAAATCGGTGTCTGGTTGGGAAATCCCCTTGAACAAGACTCCGAAGAAAACCGAAAGACCCTAAGTTTCCTACTGATTGAATATTTTCAAAAAATTCCAAAGGCAGGGAAATCTTTGAAAATTAAAGATTGTGAATTGACCATAGAAAAAGTCGAGAAATTTACTATTAAGCGTGTTCGCCTAAAATTAAAAGGCTGACCTTTTTCTAACCTATTTAAAAAATTTGTGGAGTTAATTGATAATGTTTCAAAAGAAATATTCCTTAATTCTCACAATTATTTTCTTTCTTGCCGGTGGCATTTTAGGTTTAGGTGGGTTTAGGTCGGTTTACCTTTATTTATGGTAAAGGGTTTTCTTACATGGTTGATGACCCCAAGGCCTGCGCTAATTGTCATATCATGCAATCGGTTTATGACCGATGGAGTCATGGTACTCATAAAGCAGTTGCCACCTGTAATGATTGCCACACACCATCTTTTTTCACCGGCAAGCACATTGTGAAAGCTATAAATGGCTGGAACCATAGTGTTGTCTTTACAACAGGAAACTTCTAAATGATTGGAGAATTAACAGATGAAAGAAACCAGTCTGTTATCAGTTCCTTATAAAATTTTCAAGAAACCCTTTCGTAATCAGCAGATCAGCGGGGTTAATCCCTGAGTGCAATTCTCTCATTGGGTGTATCGAATCAGGACTTGAGTCGCCGCCAGAGATAGAAACCTGTTCCGGCAAAGAGAATAAAAAAATAGAATCCATATTCGATGAACAGTTGATAGATATAGCTTTTCACGGCCCACATTATGAACGGCCACAGAAAATACAGTCCCCCTAAAAGAGCGCATAACAAGAGAAAAATTTTAAGATTCAAAATGCTATTCCTATTTTAATTATTATTTTTAAGGTGCTACATAGAAAGCGTATAATTGCAGAGTTCCAATTATAGGACAAAACATGAAGCCTCGATAACGATATTGGTAGCATTTGGCAATTAAGATTGGAATCCGATGCACTTGTTTTTATATGAATAGGGGAAAAAGGTTTTAATGGCCGAAGTTATCACTAAAACAATTCCAAAGTATATTTCTAAACCATGAGTGAACAGATCTACTTCAGCTTGTATCAAGAGGTGCCTGATTATTGTGTGCACATCTTCCAAAGTGCTCACTGGGTTCTTGGTAATGGGGTGAAGCTTGAAGTCAATATCATCGGAAAAAGCCATAGGGTGATCAGCCGCCGGGGAGAGGACTGTCTTACCGAACTCATCACTTGCTTCGATCAAAATTTGCCTGAGAAAGCCTTGGAGAGAGTGTGCCTGCAACCGGGCATTGTTCATGAGCAGGAATATCGAACCGGCAATCTGGCATACCGGTTCGATA
>JABIXH010000002.1 GCA_018664975.1 Nitrospina sp.
AAAATGAAATACGGGAAAAAGGAAATTGAATACCGAGTGGCCACCTGCCCAACGGTTGGGGGAAATGAAGATGCTGTTCTCCGTATTTTAGCCGCGAGCAAACCTATCCCGCTGGAAAACATGAATTTTAATGCTCACAATTTAAAACTGACTCAGGACTCCGCCGCCAAACCTTACGGATTGATTCTCGTGGTAGGACCTACTGGATCAGGAAAAACCACTACCCTCCATTCTATTCTTGGTTATATCAACAAACCCGAAAGAAAAATCTGGACCGCAGAGGATCCGGTAGAAATTACCCAGAAAGGCCTGCGCCAGGTTCAAATGCTGAATAAAATAGGACTCGACTTTGCCCGCGCTATGAAATCTTTTCTACGCGGTGACCCGGATGTCATCATGGTGGGTGAAATGCGGGATGCTGAAACCTGTTCCATTGGTCTGGAAGCATCTCTCACCGGCCACTTGGTCTTCAGTACCCTGCACACAAACTCTGCTCCTGAAACCATTACACGGCTTTTGGATATGGGAATGAATCCTCTAAACTTTGCCGATGCCTTGCTCCTCATTGTCGCGCAAAGACTGGTACGTACCCTTTGTAAAAAATGCAAGGAAGACTATCATCCCACACAGGAAGAGTTTGATTCATTAGCAAAGGAATATGGAGCTGGCTTTGATAAACTGAATATTCAATATTCGGATGACATAATGCTAAAAAAACCGGTGGGATGCTCAAACTGCAATGACACAGGTTATGCAGGACGTACCGGATTGCACGAGTGCTTAGAGGGCACCGATGACATTAAAAGGATGATCATGAAACAGTCGCTGGTCGAAGACCTACGTAAACAGGCTGTGAGTGATGGCATGACTACTCTCAAACAAGATGGAATCTACAAAGTTTTCAAAGGGGATTGTGACTTGAAACAGGTCATGGCCGTTTGTATTGTCTAACTATTGGACATTGTGGATTTGAAAATCATAGCCCTGCTTCTAATGAACGGCAATAGGAAGCCCTTCATTCCATACCTTTATTTTTTCCAAAGCGTTAATTGCGATCTTTTGGTTCCTCAATTTTTTATCTCGAATCCGCATGTCTTGAACCCAGAATAAACCGAAATTAATATTCATGGGCTGGAATCCTTTACTACTGGATTTAGTTAAATAGTTTATCAAAGCACCCAGAGCGGTGTCAGCGGGAGGTGGATCATAAGAACTCCCTGAAATTTTTGCCACCGCACTCAAGCTCGCTAAAAGTCCCATTGCTGACGACTCTACATAACCTTCAACCCCGGTAACCTGACCTGCAAAATAAATTCCGGGGTGACTCTTCAATTCCAATTGTTTATTAAGAAGACTGGGTGAGTTGATATAAGTATTTCGATGAATGGCCCCAAAACGGAAAAACTCAGCATTTTCCAATCCCGGAATCATGGAAAAAATCCTTTTCTGTTCCGGGTATGTAAGCTTGGTCTGAAAACCGACCAGGTTATAAGCAGAGCTGTCCCGGTTTTCCCGGCGCAATTGCACCACCGCATGAGCAATCTTTCCTGTTTTGGGATTGATTAAACCAACTGGCTTCAATGGGCCAAATGCCAGAGTACGGTCTCCCCGTTCAGCCAGTACTTCAATGGGCATACAACCTTCAAAATAAACCGCTTTTTCAAAAGTTGCAAAAGGTACCTTTTCTGATGCCTTCAATTCCCGAACAAACTCATAATACTGTTCCTCACTCATGGGACAGTTCAGGTAATCTGCATCTCCCTTATCGTAACGCGAAGCAAAAAAAGCTTTATCGTAATCTATCGAGTCAGCATTAACTATGGGAGACAGCGCATCATAGAAATAAAGATATTCCTGACTCACCAATTTTGAAATTTGTTCAGAGAGCTGAGGGGATGTTAAAGGGCCCGTGGCAATAATGACAGGTCCTTCTTGGGGTATCTCTTTGACCTCTTCTCGCTTGAAGATAATATTGGGATGACTAATTAATTTTTCGGTTATTTCTTTTGAAAACAAATCTCTATCCACCGCCAATGCTGAGCCGGCAGGAACAGAATTTTTATCTCCAGATGCAATAACTATGGACTTAAAGTTACGTAACTCTTCTTTAAGGATAAATGGTGCTGAATGAGGTAGGTTGTTGCCCAAGGAGTTACTGCAAACAAGTTCGGCACAATTTTCGGTTTTATGAACTGGAGTTCGAGTTACCGGTCGCATTTCATACAATACAACCTTCACACCCCGCTCAGCGGCCTGCCAAGCCGCTTCAGAGCCAGCAAGACCAGCTCCGATTACTGTTAAATAATCCTTCACAATTGATCAAGCCGCGGCATTTGATTTTTTAAAGCCACAATTAGGGCAAAGTACGGAAGGATCTTCATTCTTTTTCCATTTTTCTACCAAAAATGGATTCTTACACTCTGGGCAGGCTTCACCCACAGGCTTGTCCCAGGAAGTAAATTTACAATCTGGATACTTCGTGCAACCATAAAATGTCCTACCCTTTTTAGACCGGCGGGGGGCAATCTCACCTTTGCAATCATCCTCCGGGCAAGGGATGCCAAGCCCAATAGCTTGGGTAAATTTGCATTCAGGATATTTGGAACAAGCAATGAATTTTCCAAAACGTCCTCGCTTTATTATCAATGGTGCCTCACACTTATCACAATTGCATTCCACCTCATCGGTCTTCGCCCCATCCTCAGAATCACCTTTTTCGCCAAGGTCCCGCGTATTTTTACACTCTGGATAACCCGAACACGCCATAAATTTTCCAAAGCGACCCCATTTAATAATCATGGGCTGGTTACATTTGTCACAGACCTCATCGGTTTCTTCGACTTGGGCTTTAAAATCCTTCATCTTTTCTTCGGCTTTTTCCAGATCCGCTTTGAAGGGGGTATAAAATGAGTTTAGCGCATCCACCCACTCCAGCTTTCCTGCTTCAATATCATCTAACTGTTCTTCCATTTTGGCGGTAAATTCTGTAGTCATGATATCCGGGAAGTTTTCCACCAAAAGATCATTGATCATAAATCCCAGTTCAACAGGTTGCAGGCGCCGGTCTACATTTTGAATATAGTCCCTGTCCTTAATTACACTGATGGTCGCCGCATAGGTACTGGGGCGTCCGACTCCCTTGTCTTCCAACTCCTTAACCAGCATCGCCTCAGAAAAACGGGCGGGAGGCTGGGTAAAATGTTGCTCGGGAAGTATTTCATGAATTTTTAATTTTTCACCTTTTTCCAAAGCGGGAAGCAGGCGGTCATCCCCTTTTCCCTCAGATTTCGATGCATCGCCTTGATCGTCATCCTGACTTTCAACATAGACTTTCATAAAGCCCGCAAATTTCAAAATAGAACCGTTACTGCGAAATAAATAATTCCCAGCCTGAATATCAAATTGGGTGGTATCCAGGACGGCTGGAACCATCTGACAAGAAAC
>JABIXH010000001.1 GCA_018664975.1 Nitrospina sp.
GCGATACGACCATCCAACCCATCAAAAATCATTCCGATCACTATGGCCCAGGCGGCTAAATAGTACTTTTCATTCAGCACGGCTACCATTGAATAGAAACCACAGAACACGTTTCCCGTGGTAAACAAACTGGGTAGTATGTGAATGCCTTTTTTAGGTTTCATGGTCTTCTTATTTTAGAAAGCCAATGATGGAGCTTCCTCCACTTACAATATCGCCAACGGCTACTTTTATTTCGGTGCCCTCAGGTACAAAGATATCTACCCGGGAACCAAACCGGATCAGGCCAAATCGTTGCCCTCGCTCATACTCATCCCCTTCTTTGGCCCAGCAAACTATTCTGCGGGCGATCAACCCGGCAATCTGCTTCACTAAAATTGTAACATGTCCATTATTCAATAGGATAGCGCTTTGTTCGTTATCCAGAGATGCTTTGTGGCTGGCCGCGTTAAGAAATTTTCCGGGGTTATAGCGGGTAGCCTGAATTTTTCCGGATATGGGCACCCGGTTTACATGAACGTTAAAGACATTCAAGAAAATACTAATCCGCGTGTAGGTTTCTTCCAGCAGGGGGTCTTTTTCCGCGATGATTTCAACGACCTTGCCATCGCCTGGTGAAACAATGGAATTGGGGTCTTCGGGAATTCTCCTCTCCGGGTCACGAAAAAACCAGGTGACGAAAAGGAATAGTCCGCCAAAAAGTACGGTCGCCCATAACCAGGATAAAGCCCAACTGGCACCGGTTAAAACAAAAAGGGGAAGGATAAACATGTATCCTTCATTAGCAATAGGTATACGCATACGCCCTTACTGCACCTTTTTGCCAACGAATGGCATCATTTTCCTGAGCTTCTCTCCGACCACTTCGATGCGGTGTTCTTTGTCCTGCGCCAGCCGAGCATTAAACATAGGCCGGTTGGCCAGGTTTTCCAGAATAAATTCTTTGGCAAAAGCTCCACTTTGAATCTCGCCGAGAATTCGTTTCATTTCTTCACGGGTTTCCTGGGTAATGATTCGTGGACCACGGGTGACGTCTCCATAGGCCGCAGTGGTGCTTATAGAGTAGCGCATATTGCCAATACCACCTTCATAGATGAGGTCGACAATCAATTTGAGTTCATGAAGGCATTCAAAATAAGCAAGGTCCGGGTTGTAGCCGGCATCTACCAGGGTGTCGTAACCGGCACGGATTAATTCGCTGACTCCGCCGCACAATACTGCCTGTTCCCCAAACAAGTCGGTTTCGGTTTCTTCTTTAAAATTGGTTTCCAGAACCCCTGCGCGAGTCCCGCCGATACCCTTGGCATAGGCGAGGGCAATTTTTCTTGCAGTTTTTGTGACGTTTTGGTGTATCGCCATGAGACAAGGTACGCCTGCTCCTTGTTCATAGGTTCTTCTGACTAAATGTCCTGGGCCTTTTGGAGCGATCATAAAAACATCCACATCTTTGGGTGGAACTACTTGTCCAAAGTGAATATTGAATCCATGTCCAAAAGCCAAAGCCATGCCTTTTTTCAAATTAGGAGCGATGTCCTTTTCATACATTGCCTTTTGCTTGTCATCGGGAATCAAGATCATCATGATGTCTGATTTTTTAGTAGCTTCTGGAACGGTCATGACATTCAGACCGTCTTTTTGTGCTCGTTTCCAGAATGCGCTATCTTTTCTCAGTCCAACGACAACTTTCATTCCACTATCATGAAGATTACGGGCATGGGCGTGTCCCTGGCTTCCGTAACCAATAATGGCTATTGTTTTTTTCTTTAAGATTTTAATGTCAGCGTCTTTGTTATAAAAAATCTTCGACAAAATGATTCTCCTTATCTTGGTACAGTATTAGTTGATCGATTTTTGTCCACGACTGATAGCGATTCTTCCAGACCGGACCATTTCCTTAATGCCTAACGGGGTTAGAAGCTCTAAAAATCCGGCTACTTTTCCCTCATCCCCGGTTATTTCAATGGTATAAGTGCTAGGGCTTACATCGACAACTTTAGCCCGAAACAGATCTACAATTCTGAGAATTTCTTCCCGAACCCGGATTTCAGCGTTCATCTTGATCAATACTATTTCGCGATCGACAAATTTTTCCTCAGTGAGGTCAACAACTTTAATAACATCGACCAGTTTATTGAGCTGTTTGGTGATCTGCTCAATTTTCGCCTCGTCACCACGTGTAACTATAGTCATGCGAGAAACTTTTGGATCAGAAGTTTCTGCGACATTCAGGCTTTCAATGTTAAAACCACGGCTACTGAAAAGACCCGATACACGAGACAAAACACCAAATCGATTGTTCATTAATACAGAAATAGTATGCTGCATTTTCCTGAAATCCGCTTTTAAGGTTCACCACAAAGCTTTTGTGGAGGATGGTTTTTTTAAACCTTGTATACTAGCAAAATCAACGCTTTTTTACTAATAAGAATTATTTTTCCGAGAAAAATAGAAGGAATTCAGGAATTAAGAATGCAGAAAGAGTTCCCTATCAGTCAGGCTTTGACCAAGGTGAAGAAGGCGGTGCGTGGTTTTCGGACGCCGAGTGTAACCGTTATCAGCCAGAAGAACGACCCATTTGCAGTGCTGGTGAGTTGTATTATCAGTCTGAGGACCCGTGATGAAGTCACCGAACCCGCCTCAGCGCGTTTGTTAAAGTTGGCAAAGAGTCCCGCCCAATTAATAAAACTTTCAAAATCGAAAATTGAAAAGGCCATTTACCCTGCGGCGTTTTACCGTAATAAAACGCAATCACTAAAAGAGCTATGTAAAGATTTGGTAGATAATTTTGAAGGCAAGGTTCCAGATAAGCTGGAAGAACTTCTTAAGTTAAAGGGGGTGGGACGCAAAACCGCCAACCTGACTTTGATTTTAGGACATAACAAACCCGGTATTTGTGTGGATATCCATGTTCACCGCATTTCCAATCGTTGGGGATATGTGAAAACCAAATCTCCTGATGAATCAGAAATGGTCCTGCGAGAAAAACTACCGCGACGATATTGGAAAGGGTATAACGATTTGCTGGTGACTTTCGGGCAAAACATCTGCAAACCGGTTTCACCGTTTTGCGGTTCTTGTTCCCTTGCAGAAATATGTCCTAAAACTGGCGTAACCTCCCGGCGCTAGAATGCACCGTTGAGTGTGGAACCGTCACCTCTTCAAAGGGTGAATAACTGTTAGAGTGTGAGAGCCTCAGCCTGATATCTAGTTGCCAACCGTCTTTTTTTGCAAGGCAATAAGTTCTTTAATGCCTTTGTCGGCGAGTTTGAGAAGGCCATCCAATTGTTTATCATCGAAAGGCTCCTGTTCGGCGGTTCCCTGAATTTCGACATAGCCTCCAGAGCCGGTTTTAACAATATTTAGATCCACATCAGCACTGGAGTCTTCGCTGTAATCCAGATCCAGGATTTTCTTGCCACTGACGATTCCTACGCTGATTGCGGCGACATAATCTATGATCGGCAATTCATCAATCAGTTTTTCTTTCTTCAATTTTTTCAATGCCAGGACCGTTGCCATGAAGGCCCCGGTAATAGAGGCGCAACGGGTACCTCCATCTGCCTGAATCACATCGCAGTCGAGCCAGATGGTGCGTTCCCCCAATTTTTTAAGATCAATAACAGTGCGGAGTGAGCGGCCTATGAGCCTTTGGATTTCCTGTGTTCTTCCTGAAAGTTTTCCACGGGATGCCTCTCGGGGACTTCGCGTATTGGTGGAGGAAGGGAGCATGGAGTATTCAGCAGTAACCCAGCCACTACTTTTGCCTCGAAGAAAAGAGGGGACTTTTTCCTCAACGGTGGCGGCGCAAATGACTTTGGTGTTCCCCATTTGAATAAGAACAGAGCCCGCCGGATGCATGGTGTAGTTTTTGGTGATTTTGGTTTTTCTGCAATCATTGAAGGCTCTGCCTTGATCTCTGGACATGGTTCCCCTAATAAAATTGAGTGTTTGATTGATTGGTAGTTCGAATTGAAAAAAATATAAAAGCGTTTAAAATACCAGCAATAAACATGTTTTTCAAGCGCCAGAAGTGGGGCTGTTGTTTATGTGCAACACTTCATGCGAAAGTGCTCATCTGATAATACTGGGACAAATGGCAAGTTCGAGTCAGGCATTCCATTCGGTATGGGTTGTAACTTATTCTATTATTTGATACTATCCAAATCATTCCTAACTTTTAAATTTAGTTGAAAAATTACTTCATTATTATATGGACTCCTACTTTGGAAAAGGAATCAGACTTAAAGGCACCCTATGGGTAAAGGGCTCGGTTCATTTTGATGGGGAGTTTGAGGGAGAAATATACTCGACCAACCATTTCGTAATTGGCAAGTCGGGCAAAGTTTTGGGCAATATTAAAACCCATCATGTGACCAATATGGGTTTTGTTCAGGGAAACCTGTTTGCTGAAAATAAGGTGGCCCTGATGAATGACAGTCGGTTGGTGGGAGATATATCGACTTATCATTTGATCATAGATGAAGGTTCCAACTTCGAAGGTCGTTGCAAGATGGTTGAGGAGGTTCCTAAAACCATCAAAGAGGAAATGGAAAACCTGGAACGTCCTGTTCCTAAAAAAGTCAAAGCTCCTACTGTTTCGAAAAAAACTACTACTGGAACTGCTGAAACCAAGAATGGTTTTCAATTGAAAAAGGCCGCTGGAATTGCGGCTATTGTCCTGGTGATTGCAGGAGTCACTTGGTTTTATCCAAAGGGAGGGGATAAGCTGGAGCCTCTGATCAAAAAAGGCTACAGTCTTGTTGCTGAAAAACGATACGCCGATGCGGAGGAGATATTTAAAAAGGCCCTGACCGTTTCCAGGGTGGAGCCTAGAGTTTATGCCGGGCTTGGGGAAATTTATTTCGAAGACAAGCGCTACAATGATTCATTGGCTCAGTTCCAGAGAGCTATTGATTTAAACCCTGCCAATGGAGAATACCGTGTTAAGCAGGCGGCATCTTATTCTTCTAAAGGACAATTAAAAGAAGCCATAGAGTCATACATGCAGGCACTGGAAATTGATTCCAAGAACGGAATAACTTTCTATAGTCTGGGCCTTTTATATCTGGAGCAGGATGAATTGGAAAAAGCTCATGAAGCACTTGAAATGAGCGTTGGGTTGGACCCCGATTCTTTTGAGCCTCATGAAGCATTGAGTGCCCTTTACTCACGCGAAAAGAATTATGGGAAGTCCATTGTAGAGATAAATGAAGCGTTAAAAGTTAATAGTGCAGAACCCCGGTTGCATTTAACTTTAGGAAAGCTTCTTCTGGAAAGCGGTAAGGAAGACGATGCTTTAAAAGCTTTCAAAAAAGCGGCCAACCTGTTTCCTGAAAATTTTTCAGCTCAAATTCGTCTTGCAGATTGGTATTACATCCAGGGAATGCTGGAGGAGTCTCTTAAAACTTACCAAGTGGCAGAAAACCTTGAGTCCGATAATCCTGTAGTTCAGGCGAGGTTAGGAAAAATTTATGCTGATAAGAATCAGAATAAAAAAGCTCAGGTGGCACTGGAAAAAGCTATCAGGCTGAATCCTAAAGATGCAGAAAGCCATTATCAATTGGGGAAATTGGTTTCCAGTCAAGAAAAATGGGGGCGCGCCCAATCATTATTATCCAATGCGATTGCACTGGACGCAAAACAAGCGGCTTTCCATTATGAGTTAGGTGTTGTGTTACTTGGGAGAGGTAAAGTGGGGCTGGCCCAGGAAAAATTCAAAACAGCTTTGGGCTTGGAACCCACAAACTCAGTTTTTACTATGGGATTGGCACTGGCACTCGTTGAGAAAAAGGAGTTGGATCAGGCACTGGATATGCTTCTACCTGTTTCCAAAAAAGAGACGAAAAACCCGGATATCTTTATGGCGATTTGTAATGTATATACGAAGAAAGGTTATTTTACCGCCGCAACCGGTTATTGCGAAAAGTCTCTGGAATTGAATGCTGGTAATTATGAAACTATGAATAGGTTAGCTTGGTTATATGCAAAGAAAAGCTCTAACCTTAAGAAGGCTTTCGAGCTTTCGAACCAGACCTTGAAAGCTTTCCCCAGTCGGCCTGAATTCATTGATACTCTTTCAGAGATTCTTTACGTTCAGGGAGAAAGTGATAAGGCGATGGCGAAAATTCAAGAAGCTATTAATTTGGTGCCCAACAATCCTTATTACAAACAACAATTATGGAAGTTTAAAAATGTAAAGCCCAAGCCACCCGCCTGATATCAGCTTATAAACTTCCGGTCCCTTTCAGGCCAATATAAGCGAAATAAATTACAAGCAAAATCCCTCCTTTTATTTTTCCCAGCGAATGGTTCCCGTACCTTATCAGGCCCAGTAATAACAGGGTGATGGAGGTCGCGATGAGCAAGTCTGGTTCTATGGGTTCTTTTATCTTTAAAGGATGAATCGAGGCGGTCAGGCCTAAAACCATCAAGATGTTAAAGATATTACTTCCGAAAATGTTCCCGATTGCCATCTCACCATGTCCCCGTTTTGCGGCGATTATGGAAGAAACAATCTCTGGAAGACTGGTCCCCACAGCAACGATGGTAATTCCTATAAACCATTCGCTGATTCCCAAACTACGGGCGATTCCCACACCTCCCGCTACCAGGAGTTTGGCACCTCCAACCAGAATAATAAGCCCCGTAACAATGAGAAATATTTGGTAATAAGAGCCCTTTCCTGCAAAAAGAGGAACTTCATCTTCCATATCTTCATGGAAATCTTCTTTATGACTGAAAGACCGCAAAATATAGAGACCTAAGAGAAGAACCATGACCAGTCCTTCGTACCTGCCGATTTCCAAGTTCCAGGCGATTCCTAATATGAGAAAGGTAGCCAATAGGAATGGGGGCGACTCGCGCTTGAGACGGCTGGGGGCAATGGATAAGGGGGCAATAAGAGCTGTTAAGCCGAGAACGAGGCCAATGTTTGCAATATTGCTACCTATGACATTGCCCATAGCCAGTTCAGAAGTTCCCTGTAATGCGGCGAGAATCGCAACGGACAATTCGGGTGCGGAGGTTCCAAACGCGATGATCGTAGCTCCAATTATGAAGGGGCTGATTTTGAGGACACGTGCAAGGCGAACACTGCCTGTAACCAGATAGTTTCCTCCATAATACAACAGTACGAGTCCGGCAATGATTTCTACAAGGTCGAGCAATTGAAGCCTTAATTTAGCCTGAGCTAATATATTGGGAAAGAAATGACAACCCGCTTACTGAAAACAAATGAATTGATAACATGCATTGGGAGCAAGAGCAATTATCAATTGAGTCTTTAAGACTCATAGTGCGGGGTAAAGCCAGGAAGCGGCTCGCCAGATGTTAAATTAGCGCAGAAATGTTTTGGGGTATCCTGCTCGGGCCAGTTTTTCCTTGGTGAGGAGAGCTTTTTCTCGGCTGGGAAAGACTCCTAATTGCACGATATAAGTTTTAACAGGTTCTTCCGCTCTGCGTGATTCAGATAAAAAGCCTTTTATGCTCAATTTGTCCTGTAGGTTTTGAGCCGCTTTCAGATTTTTGAATTGACCCACTTTAAGGCTAAAGGAGTTTTTGGAATTTTTATAGGACGATGCGTTAAACCCTTTGCTGGCAAGTTCTTTTAATTTTCCCTCTCCGGCTTTTGCATTGGTAAAACTTCCAACCGTAACAATATGTTGCTTCATAATGTTCGATCTTGTCTGTATAGAGGGGGCAAAACCTTTGGCTTTCAGTTGTTTTAAAAATAACTCCGCATTTTTCTTGACGCTAAAGGCTCCGGCCTGAATAAAGAACCTCGAGTTTTCGTTGAGTTTTGTCGGCGGTGTTTTGCTAGGGCTCGACTTTGGTTTTGGAGTTTGCGATGTTTTTTTAATTTTTGCCGAATTTTTTACTTTATTGATTTTGGCTGGAGGAGTGATGCTTTTGGGTTTTGGTGGTGCGATGAAAGGGTTGGTCTCTGTCTTTCCTAAATTAGGGGTGGGTGCAATCGGTAGGCTCGAAGCGCTTGATCCATCTTCGACCACCGGAACCTGTTTAGCCAAACTTTCCTCAGGTGTTTCAGGTTTTTGTACTGGAGCTTCTGGTTTAACCGGAGCGAGAACGGTTTGGTGATTTATCTGTAAATATACCAACCCTAATAGGCAGATACCAATCATAGAAATAGTAAACATGCGCGAATTTTTAGATCGAATATTTTTTTCTGCTTCGATCTCAGCTTCGATCTCTGCGTCTTCAATCAGATCATCGATTCGCTTATGGTATTTATTAATTTCTTCGGGAGGTTGGTTGTTCTCTTCGACAGGAGAGGTTTCCTGTTCCTTAATTTCCAGCATGATCGCGAGCCCCTGTTAAATGGGTTTATGGATAAAAAATGCAACTATTTTAATTAATGGGGACAACTTCGGTTGTGAATGTTAGGATATAAAAAACAGGGAGTGTTTAACCCTGTCCACCATTAATCACTACAAAATATATCTGATAACTCCTTAATTGTCAATTAGATAAGGAAGGCCCACCGATGGACCTGTCAATCAAATTAGGCAGTTTATGTTTAAATAATCCGGTTATTGCCGCTTCCGGAACTTTTGGCTATGGTCTGGAATACGGTTCCCTTGTAGATTTGAATGCCCTGGGAGGATTTTCTACCAAGGGACTTTCTTTAAATCCGAAAGTCGGCAACCCTGTTCCCAGGGTTATTGAAACTTCCTCTGGCATGCTTAATGCGATCGGATTGGAAAATATTGGGTTGGAAGCTTTTTTATCCGAGAAACTACCTCAACTAAAAAATTTTAATACCCGAATCATCGTTAATTTTTTTGGTGATACCACCCCGGAGTATGTAGCGATGGCTCAGGCTTTGTCGGGTGTAGAACGTGTGGATGCTCTGGAAATGAATGTTTCCTGTCCTAATGTGGAAAAAGGCGGTTTGCAGTTTAGCTCTGACCCGGAAGTCTTAATGGATGTAGTTTCTTCCGTTCGAAAGGTGACGCAAAAATTTCTTATTGTTAAGTTGTCCCCCAACGTTACGGATATCACCTTGCTTGCCAAGGCCGCAGAGAGTGCCGGGGCCGATGCCTTGTCGGTATGCAATACTTTTGTGGGGATGTCGATTGATTTGAAAACCAGAAAGCACCATTTGGCTAATAAAACAGGGGGCCTTTCGGGACCGGCTATCAAACCGCTTGCTTTAAATCTTGTGTATCAGACCGTCCGTGCCGTTCAAATTCCGGTTATTGGGATAGGGGGTATAGCGAGCGGGGAAGATGCGGTGGAGTTTTTATTGGCCGGAGCAAAAGCGGTCCAAATTGGAACGGCCAACTTTATCGACCCGGAATCCACCCTTCATGTGATTGAAGGTATCCGCAAATACTGTTCAGCAAATGGAGTGAGTAACCTTTCCGAATTAAAAATGGAGTGATTACCCGTTGCGATAGACTCTAGGAACCCGTTTGCCGACATTGCAAAGAATTTCGTAAGGAAGGGTCTTGCCTTTCACTGCCAGCTCTTCAACAGAAATTATCTGGTCCCCCTGTCTACCAAAGATAACGACATCATCTCCTGTTTCTACATCTGGAATGCCGGTAACATCTATAAGAATCATATCCATGCAAACATTTCCGACCTGTGGTACGCGCTTTCCTCGAATAAGGACATCCATATTATTAGCCAGAATGCGATGGAGTCCATCTGCATAACCAATAGGCAGGGTTGCAATATGGCTGTCCCTCTTTGTTGTGAAAGTTCTTGAGTAACTCACGGGCTGACCCTTGGCAACAGGTTTAGCCATGATGACCTGAGTTTTCCATTGCATTACCGGTTGAAAGGGTTCCAAATTTTCTTCCTGGTCTAAAACCGGTTGTAATGAAGGGGAGGGGAGTGCTCCGTAAAGGATGAGACCAGGCCTGACCATATCGAAACGGCTTTCTGGAAACTTGAACAATGCGGAGGTGTTGGCGCAATGGACCATCGGGGTGTGGGCACCTTCCTTTCGCAAAAGGGCCAGCACAGAATTAAATTTTTCAAGTTGGATCTGGGTAATGGACAGATCTTCATCATCGGCTGAAGAAAAATGGGTGGAGATGGCTTCGATTTTGAGGTTCTTTAAATTATGAATCTGGTTCAGCAGTTCAGGTAAGTTTTCAGGAGAGACCCCAAGCCGGTTCATCCCCGTATCTACCTTGATATGAATTGAAGCAATTTTATTTTGTTTTTCTGCTTCTTTGGAAAGGGCCTGGGCCAAAGACGCCGTACAAAGTATGGTTGCAAGATTGTGCCTTACCAAGTCTTCCGCCTCATTGGGAAAGATACTGGCTAATATTATAATAGGAGCCTTTAAACCGCTTTCCCTGAGTTCAATTCCTTCATCAATCACCCCAACTCCCAGAGAGTCAGCGCCATTTTCAACAGCTATACGGGCACAGGGTACGGCTCCATGGCCATAGGCATCGGCCTTGACCACAGCCATGATTTGAGTTTGAGGCTCAAGATACTTTCTCAAGGTCAGAAGGTTATGTTGAAATGCCTGCAGGTCAATTTCAGCGCGAGTCGCGCGGTGATATGCCATGAAATGGTGTGAATTGGGTTATTATTGGGTTAATGGGCCAGCTAATGCGACTGCCGAAGGCCTGGAGCATGTAGCCACCGTTCGGAGCCTGGTCACTACTCCCTCCGGGTACGGCCCGTATTGGATAATCGACCGCTTTTTTTCACGGGGGGACCCGATGTGCGGACAGCTCGGCAACACATGTATTCTTCATCTTTTGCTTTTTTTCTTACCTGGTACGCCCGGTCGCTGTAAAAATTATAGGCTATGGCGTTGATTCCCTGTTCTTCCTGGCACCAATAGGTGGAACCGCAACCCTCAGGAAACTTATAATCAATATGAACAATGTCACCATCAAAATCGGTGTTTTTGCAATCATGGTCATAAAGGTTTCGGCACTCCTGACTTTTAGGTAATCTCCAGTCATCGAAACCGGCAAACTTTTGCTCATTGAGCCAGTTGATATAATTATTGGCCCCTTTCCAGGAGCACCATTTGTTGCGCATTTGATAACTGTCCTGCTTTGTCCAGGTCAAGTTATACTTGGTATCTGTCAGGGTTTCATTTTCATTTTCTTTAAAACGATCTTCGTCTGTCATGAATCTCTAGGAAATAAATTTTAGGAAGGAATATTGTTATTTATGTCACTCTGCCTATAATATCAGGGTTGAAAATAGTGTAAATAAAAAAGCGGACAGTTTGATCAATTAGTGGATGGTTCTCGTTAAGGGGAGCAAATTAATTGAACCAATATGTATAACTCAATTTAATTTTTAATGTTAGGAATATCATGCCAAAAATAGAAATTCAAAGTTTTTTTTATGATTTGATTCATTGTAAGAACAAGATCCTCAGTGTTTTTGACAAATGGGATCAGAAATATGAAGAGGATGAACGGGGGGCCCTTGTAGCAGGAATTCGCGAATGCAAGGAAGCAGATCTAATAAATTTATTGGTCAATATTCAGAAATTAGCAACAGGCTATGAACAAATAAAGGAATTAATAGATAAGGCTGAGCAGGATCAAGTGGATGAAGCATTTGTAGAAGACGATCCCGATGATGAAGAATTTTAGTTAGCTGTAATAGAATTTTTTAAACTAGATGGTTTAAAATTGTTGTCTGGAATCGTGAAAAAATATATTCCTCAAAAGAGGTTGACCTTTCTCGAAATAATATTTAAGATGCGGGTTGAAAATTGACGGCATGTATTTTTGAAGTATTACCTATCCGGCCAAGTAACCTAGCCCTTATTTTTAGTACCTCATTTCATTAGAATTCCGAAAAATAATGAAGCTTATTACTGCTTTATCGTAACGGATAGATCAGTAAATGACTAAAATCGGTATAAAGCAATACATGAGTAGTTACATAGGAATTTGGATTGGTGTTGTAATGCACAACGTTGAGGGTGGAACATTGCAATGAAAAGTTTTATTAGAAAATTAAATACTGCTCTGAACCGCTATAGACTGGGTGGTGTTAAAAGCCTATGGCGATTATTGCGAATGACATGTTTGCCTACCAGGCTTTCCTTTGAGGCTATGAACAATGCTGTAATTTCTCATTTATCTGAGAAGGAAATAGATTTGGTGAGAGGTAAAAAGTTAAGCGAAGGAGTTCGTCATGTTATAGCTCATTCTGTCGAGGGTGATATCGCTGAGTTTGGGACCATGTCAGGTATTTCTGCAGTAGCCTTGGCAACAGCGCTTAATACTATGAAGGAGGATTTCATTTGGGATAAAGGTCGAAACAACGAGAGGATACTATGGTTGTTTGATAGCTTTGAAGGGCTACCGGAAGCCCGGTTTGAAGTTGATGCTTCATCACCCCATGTCAGTACTGGGCTTTGGGAAAAAGGAGCATTCGTAGATCTTAGCCCCGAAAGGCTTACCTCTATAGTTTCCAAATATTTAACCAACTCTGATATAAAAGTAGTAAAGGGATGGTTTAAAGATACAGTGCCGTTAATACCCTCAGAAACAAAATTCGCACTTCTCCACATAGATGGTGACCTATATGAATCAGCCATTGATGTTCTCGACAACCTGTTTGCCAGAAATATGATTTCGGCAGGCGCTATGGTGTATTTCGATGACTGGAATTCTAATGTGGCTAGCCCTGATATGGGGGAGAGAAGAGCTTGGAATGAGGTGGTTGAAAAATATCAAATTCGCTTTAGTGATATGGGGTCTTATGGGATAGCCAGTAGTCACCGCTTTTTAGTTCATGGCTACATGA
The DNA here is from genome assembly GCA_018664975.1 of Nitrospina sp. GTDB lineage: Bacteria > Nitrospinota > Nitrospinia > Nitrospinales > VA-1 > LS-NOB. The sequence goes on from JABIXH010000001.1 coordinate 12,769, forward strand.
GTCTCTAAATTTTTTCTTACATAAAATTTAATAAGCCAATATTGGCTGTCGTATATTCTGGAGTATTGTTAAAAGATTTTTTTGCGTCAGTTCTTCACAGAGTCCACAGAGGCTAATTTTCTTAGTTGAATTAGTTGATATTCAGTGGAATTCCTGTTTCGGGATCAAGAATCATTCTGATTAAAGAACGATTGCCACCTACCCACAGGGAATGGTTTGAGGCCGCTTCAATACTAAAAATAAACTTTGACTTCAATCCGTTGATCGCTGAAAAATTCAGGAAGGTTTTTCCGTCAAAACGGCTTAATCCGTCATTGGTGCCGACCCACAATCCGTCTGCTCCATCTGATTCCAAAGCGAGGATAAAGTTCCCGGGTAGTCCATCCTTCATAGTGAAGTTGCGAAATTTCAGGGTTTGGGTGTCCAGCATACATAAGCCTCCACCCCAAGTGCCGATCCACAAGCGATTTTTATTGTCCAGCAACATGGAAATAACATAATTGGGTCGATAGTCAGAATTTTGCATATTGGGGATGGAGGGGGAAGCTGAATGGTGCTGGCCTTGAAAATTTGAAAGGATGCCCTGGTTGTCTTCCTTTACTTGGTCGTAGGTAGCTCCGAGTCCGTTATTGTGATTGAATGCTTCCCATTTACCGTCCCCATAAGAAGAGAGTCCTGACTCTGTGCCGAACCAGGTTTTTCCGGAAGGCTCAATTTCTATCGCGTAGACCCAGTTATCAATCAATCCGCCTTCTGTGTTTTCAACGGTGAAGCTTTTCCAGTTTTTCCTTGAAGCTGGATTGCCTTTGACCTGGTTGACGCCGCTCCAGGTTGCAAGCCAAAGAGAGTTATTGTTGAATTCGATATCGTAGACAAAAGCATCGTTTAACCCTTGCGGGGTATTGTAGTGAATCCATTTTTTGCCGTTAAAATGACTGAGTCCACCGCCATAGGTTCCTATCCATGGATGATTTTGAGAATCCATGCTTATTGCAAATATTCCATTACTGAGTAAATGGTTTTGATTATCATAGACATTATAATCTTCGCGGGTATGGGTATCGTAATGGATGATGCCCCTTCCGGTTCCCATCCACAAATTCCTGCCTTGAGTGGTCAACACTTTAATGTTTCGGGTATTGAGGTCAAAAGTTTGAGTCTTCAGAATATGGGGAAAGGGGTCTCCTGAAGTTTGTTCAGGAATCTTGAAAGCATGGGTGGTATTTGTATGGATAAAGCTCGCCACCATGATGAAAATGAATATAATGGCTCTCATCTTATTTGAAAAATTGAAAGGTTTGTTTTGCATGGAGAAATATTCCCGGATTGATTTTGTAAACTATACCTCAGTGGTTTGTATATTGCTTTTGTTTTTTCTTGGGGGATGTGAGGTGTGCGATTGCGAGAAGGAAAAGGATCTTTTTCCTGCGGTAAAGGTTGCTGAGAAAGATCAGAAAGAAATGGTTCTCATTCCTTCTGGTGAATTTATAATGGGAACAGATATGGTGGATACGGAGGGAACGCATAAAAAAATTGGTGCTGTTAAGCCTCTTTTTCTTGATCAGCACCCAGAAATAAAATTGTTTCTTGGATCATTTTATATGGATCGTTATGAAGTGACCAATGAAGAATACCAAAAATTTTTGAAGGCGACTCAATTTACAGACTTACCTGCTCATTGGGTGGAGGGAGAATATCCCGCAGACCAGGGTTTGCATCCTATTACCCAGGTTACATGGTGGGAAGCCTGGTCGTACTGTATTTGGGCAGGAAAACAACTGCCCACTGAAGCACAGTGGGAAAAGTCTGCGCGAGGCGCAGAGGGTCTGCCTTATCCTTGGGGGAAAGAGTTTGTAAAAGGTAAGGCGAATTTAGGGATTGATGGGGATCGTAAAACAGCCGCGGTAACCGCCTACCCTGAGGATGTTAGTCCATTTAAAATTTATGGCATGTCTGGCAATGTTATGGAATGGACTCAGGATTGGTATCTCCCTTATCCGGGGAACCCAAAGCCGGATGCCAGGTTCGGCAAAGAACTAAAAGTTTTAAGGGGAAATGGTTTCCAGAAGGCCGGGCATTATTTTTTGCCGGCCTACCGATTTGCGTTTACACGCACCGAGGCCAATCCCAATGATTTCTTTGAGAATGTAGGATTCCGTTGTGCATCGGAAATTATCAATGAAAAAGCCAATCTCTGAGAATTTAAAGAAAAAAATACTTGGAACCTTTTAGGCCAGGATGGTGTTTTCCAGATTGGCACCTTTGGTGATTGCTTTTGCAATATTCGCATCTACCAGGTATGCATCTGCAAGATTGGCGTTGGTGAAATTTGTGCCATGCAAATTAGCTTCAAGAAGAAAAGCATTTTTCAGATTGCTTCCTTCCAGGTTGGCATAAGTCAGGTCGGAACCTTCCAGGTTGGCCTCTTCCCAAATGATTCCCGTACATTGAGCGTCTTTCAACTCCACACCTATCAGGTTTGCGTTAGTCAAGTTGACTTCTTTAAAGGTGCAGGAATTCAGATCCGCATATTTCAATACGGAACCCTTTAAGTCTACTTCTGTCATTTTGGAAAAGCTTAAGTCAGATCCTCGTGCATTGATTCCACTCAGGCGGGATTTTGTGATGCTGACTTGCTTCATAAAAACATACATCATTCTGGCAAACGCCATATTGCTGTCTTCAATCGTTGCTGAATAAAAGCTGGCGTGGCCTAAATTTGCTCCCTGGAAATCACAATTGACTATTTTAGCTTGTGAAAAATCACTATTGGATAGATCGGCATTTTTAAAGTTGCAATCCATTAAAGTGGCACCTTCAAAGTTGGATTCTTCGAGAGCAGCCCCAGTAAAATTCAGATTCTTAATTTTTGCATTTTTAAAAGATGTTTTTCCGAGGGAAGCTTGAGAAAAGTCTACCTCGCGCAATTCGGAGTCGTCCATGACCGTATCAACCAGAGTGGCGTATACAAAACTTGCGCCATTGAGACTTACTCCTTTTAAGTCAAAGCCGCTAAAGTCTCCCCCATCTTGTTTGGGTTCTTTCAGGACTAATGAAATTATTTCATCAACGTTTGACATTTACTTTTATTCCCTTTGCTGATCTGGTGGAAGAAGCGCATTCATATTCCGCTGAATTTTTTGTGGATTGACCCTGTCATGAATTCCAATGATGCCAACTCGAATTGACCTGCCCAAGATTCCTTCCATATCTGTTCTCATACTTAACTTTGCCGCAAGAGGAGTGAGAACCAGGTTGGCAAGCATGAGGCCATAAAATGTAGTGATCAAAGCAGTGGCCAAAGCCGGCCCGATGGTGGATGGATCATCAATATGCATTAACATTTGCACCAGACCAATCAGGGTACCTGCCATTCCAAATACGGGAGCCTGCACGGACATGAATCGCAAAACCTTTTGTCCCGAGTTGTGCCTGTCAAGCATAGCGTTCATTTCCCTGTCCATCAGCTCATGAATTTCTTTGGCGTTGTAGCCATCTACAATCATGGCGATTCCGTTTCTCAAGAACCGGTTGTCTACTTTGCCTTCTTCATTTTCAAGTTGTTTCATGCCCCCTGAGCGATACTTTGAGGCCAGTCTCATAATGTCATCGACATAATCTTCCGGCTCATAAACGCCAGGTTTAAATGCGTTATATAAAACCGGCATCAGGGTAGTTATCTTTTTGGCCGGAAACGCAATAAAAGCGGTGGCTACTGAACCTCCAACAACGATTAACGCACTGTTGATATTGATGAATACCCCAGCGTCTCCTCCACGGATAATGGCTACCGTAATGAGAAATATTCCAGACAGGACACCCATCAGGGTGCCGGTATCTATGCCTGCATCTTGCCGCTCTTCCTGAGCGGCGTCTGCGGCGGTGCCTTGAGCTTCCTGAGTTGCTGTGGCCATGGAGCTATATTAGACAGCGAATTTTAAATTTAGGTTCAACTGGCTGCTTTTTCCAAGTTAGTTGTGGCTCGAATTAATAATGAGCGCACAATATAATTGTTCAGCCAAGGTATCTGTAATACTTCTTTTCGGCCGCAAGGGATGTAAACCTTAAGAAAATCCGGTTTTTCAACCTTTTCAGGGGTTAGCTGAGTGCTCAGATCGGAGATACATCTGGCCATACAATTTAACCCTGCATAAGATTTGCAGAACAGTTCGCCCCACGAAGTTAAATAAATGGTGGTGATGCTCCTTGCTTTTTCAATTCGCCTATTGATAAATTTTGTCAATTCATCGTTATTTTTACAATCCCTGATGTTTCCCATACTGATATCGGGTGGAGGAGGATTGCCAAAGTCCACCAGCATGAACAACTGGTTAATCTTGGCATCATTCAACAAGTCTTCATTGGAAAGTGCGGCGATGTTGACGGACTCAATAAAGCTTTTGAGTATTCCCAGCAATGAAA
>JABIXH010000018.1 GCA_018664975.1 Nitrospina sp.
AAAAAATTGTCGGACAGAAATCGACTTTGATGGAAAAACCTTTTTATGTAGAAAAAGAAGACAACTTGTTGAGACTGGAGACCGCTTTTCTCTGGACTCCTAGTACAGACACTCAAATTCTTTCTTTTGCGAACTCCATCAGGACTATTGACGGAGGAACCCACGAGACCGGATTTCGAAATGGTATCACCAAAGCTGTTCGGGCCTATATTGACAGGCGCAAACTGCTTCCCAAAGAGATACCGGGAATTACCGGCGATGATGTCAGGGAAGGTCTGATTGCCATTATTAATATTTATCTTCAAGGTGAAGTAGAGTTTCAGGGTCAAACCAAGGGAAGGTTAAATTCAGATATCACTTCTCAGGTGGAGTCGGTGGTCAATCATACCCTGGAACATTATTTAAATGAAAACCAAACTCTGGGAAATACCATTGCCAATCGCATCATCCTTTCGGCTCAGGCCCGGATCGCGTCTCGTCAAGCGAAAGAGGCGGTTCAACGTAAAACAAATATCTCGCATCGACTCAATTTGCCAGGAAAGCTTTCAGATTGTGCCACAACAGATAAGGATGAAGCTGAACTCTTTATTTGTGAAGGAGATTCCGCAGGAGGTTCCAGCAAACAAGCAAGAGATCGAAAAACCCAGGCCATTCTTCCTATCCGCGGTAAAATACTCAATGTTGAAACCGCAACCCTGGCAAAGATTTTAGCTAATACTGAAATTCAAAACCTCATTTCCGCTTGTGGAACCGGGATTGGAAATAAATTTGATTATAGCAAGCTTCGCTATGGAAAAATCATTATCATGACGGACGCCGACGTTGATGGTGCTCATATCTGCACTTTGCTCCTTACCTTTTTCTATCGTTGCCTCCCAGAAATCATCGAAAAGGGCCATCTTTTTATTGCCCAACCCCCTTTATATCGAATCGATGCAGGTAAAAAACTCTTTTATGCTTTAAGCGATGAGGAGAAAGATAAAATCATCGAGAAACTGAATGGAACCTCCCATGAAATAGGTCGATTTAAGGGATTAGGAGAAATGCCCGCCTCAGACTTGAAGGAAACGACTATGAATAAAAAATCCCGTTCAATGATTCGAGTAACCTTAAATTCTGCCGAAGAAGCCAGCAAAACAGTTTCCCAGTTAATGGGGAAAAATGCGGAATCCCGCTACAATTTCATCAAAGAAAAAGCTGAGTTTGTTCAGGATCTTGACGTTTAGGGTTTTTAACCCGCTTTCTTAAAAACTCACCCTCCCGCTACTCCCAAAGCAAACCAACCCTGAAGTAAATCTAATGTTTTCAATACTTTTTGAGTTCCGCTATCCCTGATTCAACTTGAGTTTTTTATGCCTTGGTAGTAGGATATTTCTATACCTCTCATAAAATTACTTAAATGGAAATTAGGAACGTGTCCCTTTTTTCAAAATTGACAAAAACATCCCCTCCGGCAGAAAGCCTGCTTGAAAATAAACCGGATTTTTCCGAGGACCCAAGTCTTGCAAGTGACAATAATTCTTCCTCGCTTAAAAGGCGAGAAATGGATGCAAGTCACGAGAGTGAGGATGAACGAGGTAGAAGATCCAGTGACCGAACTCGCCCTATCATCAACAAAATTTTGTCTGGCCAAAGTATGGGGCATATTATATTTTCCCTTACTGAAGAATTGAAAAATCTCTTTGACTGCGAGGCCGTTACGATTTATGCAGTCGACAGGGATAAAAGGCAAATATATTCGAGAAACTTCAAAGTTGAAGGCGTTGATGAAATTCGGCTGGAACTATCGACGAAGAGTCTTGCCGGATTCGTGGCCGCAACCGGAAAGACGCTTAACATAATCGATGCCTACGACGAAAATGAGCTCAAGCAGTACCATTCTGATTTAAAATTAAACAAAACTTGGGATGAAAAAATCAAATTCAGAACCAAGTCTGCATTGGTAGTAGCCCTCCCATTTAACAAACGTTTGATGGGAGTACTCGAATGCCTGAACCACGAATCCGGTGGAAGTTTTGACGAGGATTATGTTCGCCAGGCAAAAGAATTATCCACAACACTTGGACATGCACTGGCTAAACTGGAAGTAGAAGATATCGAGTCCAGAATACAGGAAACCGCCCATGCCATTCATTCAGCGGGAACCATCGATGAGATTCTTCTTGAACTTCAGCAACCGATCCTGCAACTGTTTGACTCTCAGTTGATCACAATTTATGCAGTCGATGAAATCAGGAATGAAATTTATTCCAAGGTTAAATCTGGTAACCAGATAAATGAAATCAGGGTGCCCATCTCGGAAACAAGCATTTCCGGCTGTGTCGCCTTGATAAAAAAGCCGGCCAATATCGGTGATGTTTATAACCCAGATGAGTTCAAAAGTATTCATCCCGGCTTAAAGTTTGATAGCTCCTGGGACAAAAAAACCGGACTCCGCACAAAATCCATGCTGGTTTACCCCTTGCTTCAAGGCGAAGACTTGATGGGTGTCATGCAACTGGTAAACAAAAGCCATGGGGACCGGTTCAATGATTTCGATGAACGGAACGCTAAAACCATTGCCCAGACCCTTGCTCTGGCATTTTTCAACCAGCAAAAAATCAACCGTCAAAAGCGTACTAAATTTGGTTTTTTAGTCGAAAGTGGAATTATTTCCCAAGATGAGTTGAATGAAGCCATTGCAAAGTCACGCAATAACCGATTGGATATTGAAACGGTTCTCCTTAGTGATTTAAAACTCAAACGCAAAGACCTTGGAAAGTCGCTTGAACTTTATTACAGTCTTCCTTATCAAGGTTTCAATGATTCCATAGTACTTCCTCAATCCAACTTTTCCGGGTTAAACAAAACCTATCTTGCAAAAAATTATTGGGTTCCCCTTCAAAATGATGAAAACAGCGCAGTCATTTTAATGGACGACCCTACTAATAAGATAAGGATCCAGAATATTCAAATGATCTTTCCAAAAAAGAAACTGGAAATAAAAGTCGGATTAAAAATAGATATTAGGGAATTCCTGCTTTCTGCAATGACAGAAGATGAGGCGATATCTGGTACCGCAGAAGAAATCAAAAAGGAAGAAATGTCCAGCCTTTTGGATACGCTTCACGACGAAAGCACAGAAGTTGTAGAGTCCATGCAGGAGGACGATGAAGTCAATGCTATCAGCGAAACAGACAGCACTATTGTACGATTGGTTAATAAAGTTTTGACAGACGCTTACGACCAAGGGATATCTGACATTCACATTGAGCCTGGGACTGGTAAAAAACCAGTGAGGGTTAGATTTCGCAAGGATGGGGCTTGCCAAATTTATCAGGAAATTCCCTTTTTGTACAAGCAGGCTATTATTTCTCGCATCAAAATTATGTCTAAACTGGATATAGCAGAAAGACGCATGCCTCAAGATGGAAAAATTAAAATGAAATACGGCAGAAAAGAAATTGAATACAGGGTCGCCACCTGTCCCACTGTTGGAGGAAACGAAGACGCAGTTCTACGAATTCTAGCGGCAAGTAAACCTATGCCGCTGGAGCAAATGAATTTTTCGGATAGAAACCTCGAAATTATCAAGGAAAAATCCAGCAAACCTTATGGCTTAATTTTGGTAGTAGGGCCAACAGGTTCTGGTAAAACCACCACCCTGCATTCCTGTCTCGGCTACATCAATAAACCTGAGCGAAAAATTTGGACCGCAGAGGATCCGGTGGAAATTACCCAGGACGGACTTCGGCAGGTTCAAATGCTCAATAAAATAGGACTCGACTTTGCCCGCGCCATGAAATCTTTTCTACGCGGTGACCCGGATGTCATCATGGTGGGTGAAATGCGGGATTCCGAAACCTGTGCCATTGGTCTGGAAGCATCTCTCACCGGTCATCTGGTCTTCAGCACCCTGCACACAAACTCTGCTCCTGAAACCATTACACGGCTTTTGGATATGGGAATGAATCCACTTAACTTTGCCGATGCCCTGCTCCTCATTGTCGCGCAAAGGCTGGTACGTACCCTTTGTAAAAATTGCAAGGAAGACTATCATCCTACCCAGAAAGAATTTGACACCTTGGTCCAACAGTATGGGGAGAAAGATTTTCTCGAACTGGGAATTAAATATACTGCTGAACTGACTATAAAAAAGCCCGTAGGTTGTGCCAGGTGCAATGAAACAGGTTATGCAGGGCGAACAGGATTGCATGAATGTCTGGATGGAACAGATGAAATTAAACGTATAATCATGCAAAAAGCTATGGTCGAAGACTTACGCAAGCAATCCATTAAGGATGGAATGAGAACATTAAAGCAAGATGGAATTCACAAAATATTTAAGGGTGACTGTGATTTAAAACAAGTTCTTGCTGTGTGCATAGTGTAGTCTGCGCAAAAGATAATAACTTTTAACCCTTTCAGCAAATAAATAATGAATAGTACTCAAAATACCTTAAACAATCCCGTTGAGGAAAATGGCGCCAAAGTGAGAACAATACTGGCTCTAGCGCAGACCACAGATAATATCGCCGCCGTAATTCCAGACATAATCGATGAATTAAAAAATGTCTGGCGTTGTAAAGCTATTACCCTTTTCGCACTTGACCGAGACAATCGACAACTATTTTCACGCAATAGAATAGAGAACCTGGACTCAGAGGTCAGGGTAGATGTTTCGGCAAATAGTTTTGCGGGCTATGTAGCAGGGGTCGGTAAGCCCATTAATTTGCCCAATGCATATTCAGAAGAAGACCTGGCCAGTTTGCATCCTCAACTTTCAAAAGGTTCCACCCTGGATATTCCTCTGGGTATCCAAACTCAAGCCATCATGGTTCTCCCCATTCCTCACAATAAAAAATTAATTGGAGTGATGGAAGTAATTAATAAGAGAAGAGATGGGGAAGCTTTTAGCGATGCTGACTTTAAACTTGCCCGGGAGATTTCTCCGGTAATTGGTAAAATTTTTGCACAGTTAGAAGAAGAGTATGGCCTGAATCCACTTCCTGTAATTGTGAATCTTTCACCAGAAGAAAGTCTCCATCGTATTTCCCAAGCCATCCATTCGGCAAAAAATATTGATGAAATCCTTATTGAGCTTAAGGAATCCATATTAATGCTGTTTGAAGCTCAGGCCATCACCATCTACGCCGTTGATGGATCAAAGAATGAAATTTTTTCCAAAGTTAAATCTGGCACGGAGACAAATGAAATACGAGTTCCGATCTCTCCAGTGAGTATTGCAGGGTGGGTTGCCAGCCATGAAGAGTGTGTGAATATTTCCAATGTTTATGATGAGGAAGAACTCCAAAGTTACAATCCGGATCTTAAATTTGACAGTTCATGGGATAAAAAATCGGGTAGCGTTACCAAATCGGTTCTTGGATATCCCCTACTCCATGCAGGAAAACTTATGGGTGTTCTACAACTCGTCAACAAGTTGAATGAGGTCAAATTCACAGCTCAAGATGAAAAAAGTGCCACTATTATTTCTGAAACTCTAGCTTTAGCTTTTCATAATCAATCTAAATATATTCCATCCAAGCCAACCAAATTTAGTTTCTTAATTCAAAATGGAATTATTACCGAAGAAGAATTAACCCAAGCCACAGCCAAGGCAAGGAAAAGTCAGGTTGACGTAGAATCAGTATTGATGATGGATTTCAAATTACAAAGGAATGACCTTGGAAAATCTCTGGAACATTTTTACGCATTGCCCTATTTTGGCTACAGCGATACGGTGATTTTACCTTCAGAAATGATGACAGGTTTGAATAGAAGTTTTTTAACCAAGAACTACTGGATTCCTATTCAGAAGGAAGGCGAAAAGATCACTCTTTTGATCAACGATCCTTTAAATCCGGACCGAAACCAAAACATTCGTCAAATCTTCCCGAAAAAAGAAATTGAATATAAAATCGGATTAAAAATCGACATCATAGACTTTTTAAACTCTACTTTGGGAGAAGATTTTTCAGTAGGAGCGGAAGAAGTACCGACTGAAGGAATGTCTACCCTCTTAAGTGCCCTGAAGGATGAACAGAGTGATACTGACCTTGTGGAGGAAGCCGATGACGGGTCCAATGCTATCAGCGAAACAGACAGCACCATTGTTCGGCTTGTCAATAAAGTTTTGATAGATGCCTATGACCAAGGCGTTTCGGATATTCATATTGAACCCGGTATCGGCAAGGAAAGTGTAATGGTCCGATATCGAAAAGACGGTACCTGCACCATTTATGAAGAAATACCTTCCATATATAAACAAGCAGTCATCTCTAGAATTAAAATCATGTCAAAGCTCGATATCGCTGAAAGACGTTTGCCCCAAGACGGTAAAATAAAA
>JABIXH010000138.1 GCA_018664975.1 Nitrospina sp.
ATTAGAAACTATTGTATTCTTAGTAACTTCATGAAAACCAATGCGGTTTTGCTTGAAGTAAGAAAAATCAAGAGGACTCAGTCATGCCCCAATACGACCATACCTGCGATAAATGTAAAAAAGATTTCGTTATCGAAATGAAAATGTCCGAAGTAGACAAGAAAAAAGTCGCTTGTCCTGAATGCGGGTCGAAAAAGGTATCCCGCAATGTGACCAACAAATCGTTTTGGAGCGAAAGCATTGACCGCTATAATTATTCAAAAACTCAAAATGATTAAATTTCACAACAACTAATTTATGCTGACTCAGGTTCAACCCACCACAAGAAATTTTCCCGGTCGCTTTGGCGAACTGGTTCAGTTCCCCTTACAACGCATTCACATAGAACTGACCAATGTTTGCAACTTCGACTGCACCTTCTGCCCCAAGCAGGAAATGACCCGCCATTATGAATATATGGATTTTGAGAGGGTCTGCGGAATCATTGATGAGATCGCCGAATATAAAATGGCCGAAAAAATTACATTTCATGTGATGGGCGAACCCTTCATGCATCCCCGGTTTTTTGAAATTCTCGATCACGCCGCACAATTGGGCGTAAAGACTGGCATCACTACCAATGGGACTTATCTTGATGAGGATATGGCGATCAAACTGGAAAAAGTTACCGCCTCTCAGGTTAATATCTCTCTACAGACTCCTGATGAAGAATCCTTCAAAACCCGGAAATCCCGGCGGATGAAATTCGATGAATATCATAACCGTATCTTGAAATTCATTGAGGGCTGTCTTAAGCAGGAAAAACCACCAAAAATAAAAGTCCATTTTCTCAATACATCCATTAAAACAGAAGTTCCGGGGGATGACTGGACGGTAGGCACCATGAGTGTCATCAATAATACCAAGGAACTACGCAAAACTTTTCGGTATTGGGCTCAGGAGGTTCATAAAGTTTGCCCTCCCCTTAATGAAAAAAAGCGATTGGAAGTTGAAAAAAATATAGATAAACTTTCCGCCTTTAAATGGAACGTGGTAGAAGTCGCACCCAATATTCATTTCGAGACTTATATCCTCAACACCTGGGGTAATGCATTCGCCGAAGGTGGCGAGGTAGTACCTTCAAAAACTGGCTATTGCAGTGCCTTGAGCGATCATTTTGCCATTTTATGCAGTGGAGATTTGATTTATTGTTGCGTGGATTACGATGGTAAAACCAAGGCTGGCAACGTGTTCCAAAATTCGATCACAGAAATATTAAATACCAAACCAGTAATTGATGCTGTCGAAGGGTTTCAAAAGAATAAAGTAATACACCCGCACTGCCAAAAATGTTTGGGCGGAAGTACTTGGTTTAAATCGGTGGTGAATCGATTAGGTTCAATCATTATCTGGAAATACCTCAAACCTTTCTTTTATAAAACAAGCTGAAACAGTCGGGATGTAGCGCAGCCTGGTAGCGTACCTGCTTCGGGAGTAGGGGGTCGGAGGTTCAAATCCTCTCATCCCGACCATTTTTTAAATATTTCCCTTCCTGATCTACTCATTCTTAGATTGAATATTATCGAGATATCCACCAAATTTTAAATTTTATAAAAAATGATCATAGCCAGTAATATAGAAAAATCGTATGGGCCACAAACCCTGTTTGAAGAGGTCTCCTTTCTTATCAACAAAGGAGAGCGCATTGGGCTGGTCGGTAAAAACGGGACCGGGAAATCCACCCTCTTCAGAATGATTCTGGGACTGGAGAGTCTCGACTCCGGAATTCTATCTACTCCAAAAGGTTACAGGATTGGAGCTTTGGAGCAACATATCCACTTCACCCAACCTACTGTCCTCAAAGAATGCATCGAGGCTTTGCCACCCGAAAAACAATGGGATCATTACAAGGCTGAGATCATCCTTTCCGGACTGGGTTTTTCGGAGCAGGATTTTGAAAAAGACCCTGCTACCTTCAGTGGTGGATTCCAGGTGCGGATCAACCTATGTAAAGCGTTGCTGGCTGACCCCAATATGCTTCTGCTTGACGAGCCGACCAACTATCTTGATATTCTTTCGCTTCGTTGGCTCAAGGAATATCTCAATAAATGGCCGGGCGAAATGATGCTCATCACTCATGACCGTGATTTTATGGATAATGTCACGACCCACACTCTTGGCTTACATCGAAAGCAAGCCAGAAAAGTCAAAGGGGGTACCATTAAGTTCTATGAAATGATGATCCAGGAAGAAGAAACCTATGAGCAAACCCGAAAAAACCTGGAGAACAAACGTAAGGAAATGCAGTCTCTTATCGACCGGTTTCGCGCCAAGGCCTCGAAGGCCACCATGGCTCAATCACGGCTAAAAATGATGGAAAAGATGGGAACCATGGAAAAGTTGGACACCGAGAAAAACCTGGGATTCAGATTCAACCATCTTTCATGCCCGGGTAAAACCATCATGAATATTGAACAGATTTCTTTCTCCTACGATGGTAATCCGGAAAATAATATTTTTTCAGATATCTCGTTTTCGATTGGAAAGAAGGACCGCATAGGAATCATCGGAGCTAATGGAAAAGGTAAATCGACATTATTAAATTGCCTGGCCGGAGAACTGATGCCAAACTCTGGTTCGATCATCCCACACCCCTCTGCATGCCGGGGACACTTCGGTCAGACCAATATTGACCGACTCGAACCAAATAACCAAGTACTGCATGAGATACTCCGTTCCAATCCCAGCCTTTCTCTACAAGCGGCCCATAGCATATGCGGAGCCATGATGTTTGAGGGAGATCTAAGCAAGAAAAAGGTGAGCGTACTATCTGGGGGAGAAAGAAGCCGTGTACTACTGGGAAAAATCATTTCTCACCCTACTAACCTATTGCTTTTGGATGAACCTACCCATCATCTGGATGTAGAATCTATTGAAACCTTGATTGAAGAGCTAAACAGTTATGCCGGGGCTCTGGTAATTGTTACCCACTCTGAGCTAATATTAAAAACTCTGGCTAAAAACTTGATTATATTTCATCGTGGCCGGGCAGAATATTTTCATGGCGGATACGAGGACTTCCTGGAAAAAGTAGGCTGGGAGGGAGAACCGGTTGCTGAAAAAAAGGTGAAATCTAAAATAAATAAAAAAGAGGCCCGCAAATTGCGAGCCCTTGAGCGTCAAAAAGCTCAGGCCAGCCAGGACGCCTGATAAACCCTAAACTTTCATCCCTATTCACTACATAATAATTCAATTCATACCCTACCATGATCGACAAATTTAATCACGAACCCGGAAAAGTCACACGTGAAGCTCTTAAACTATGGTTCCAACATCATCTGAAATACACTTTGGTGGACGATAAATTTTCTGCAACCAAAATGGACCATTTCATCAGCCTGGCTTTATCGGTCCGAGATCATCTCGTTAGCCGATGGCTAAAGACTCAGCAATCCTATTATGAGAATGATGTAAAAAGAGTTTATTATTTATCTATGGAGTTTTTAATTGGAAGATTATTAACCAATAATTTAATCAATCTTGGAATATATGATGAATACAAACAGGCCCTGGATGAACTGGGCCATGATATCAGTGAGCTGGAAGAAACAGAGGTCGAGGCAGGACTCGGAAACGGTGGTCTGGGGAGACTGGCCGCCTGCTTTCTAGATTCCATTGCCAGCTTGGGAATTCCTGGATACGGATATGGAATCCGTTATGAATTTGGAATTTTTCACCAAAAAATAGTTCGCGGTTATCAGGTTGAAACGGCCGACAACTGGTTGCGGGTGGGTAACCCTTGGGAAATCACAAGGCCACGCTCCCTGTTACCGGTTAATTTTTATGGGCGTGTGGAATCCATTCAAAACTCAGCGGGAGAAATGGAACATCAGTGGGTCGACACCCAGGATGTCATGGCCATGGCACACGACATCCCTGTTCCGGGCTACAATAATGATACGGTAAATAACCTTCGTCTATGGAGCGCCCGGTCCAGTCGTGAGTTAGAGCTGGAGTCTTTCCAGGCTGGTGATTATTTCCAGGCGGTGCAAAACAAACATGAAAGCGAAATAATTTCCAAAGTATTGTATCCGACTGATGACAATCTGGTAGGGAAAGAACTCCGTTTCAAACAAGAGTACTTTTTCGTCTCAGCCTCCCTGAGCGATATTATCCGACGATACAAAAAGCGGCACACCTCTTTTGACCAGTTTAGCGACAAAGTTGCCATCCAATTGAATGACACACATCCGGCGCTAGCCATTGCCGAATTAATGCGCGTTTTGATAGACATTGAAAAATTACCGTGGGACAAAGCCTGGGAAATAACTGTCAGCACTTTTGCATTCACCAACCACACCATTCTTCCCGAGGCGATGGAAAAATGGTCGCTAGATTTATTTGAGAGGGTTTTACCCCGACATCTAAAAATCATATTTCAAATCAATCAGCATTTTATGAATCAGGTACAGGAGCGCTATCCTGGTGATTTGGATAAAATGAACAGGATGTCCCTGATTGAAGAAAATCAAAGCAAATATATTCGAATGGCAAATCTTTCAATTATTGGCAGTCATTCTACAAATGGGGTTGCGGAACTGCATTCCACTATACTCCGTGAAAAAGTTTTTTCTGATTTTCATGAAATGTTTCCCAACCGGTTTAATAACAAAACCAATGGAATCACACCCCGCCGCTGGCTGAAGGCCTGTAACCCAGAACTATCCAAACTGATAACTGATTATATTGGAGACTCATGGGTTAAAGATTTATCAAAAATCAAAAAACTACAGGATCACATCAATGATTCCCAAATGATCGAACGCTGGAAAAAAATTAAGAACGATAATAAAAAACAGCTGGCAAAATATATTAAGGATTCGCTAGATTTGGAAATCGACCCCAACTCCCTGTATGAAACTCAAATCAAACGAATTCATGAATATAAAAGGCAGGTCTTAAGCGTTCTCCATGCCATCGCACTTTATAACCGCATGAGGAAAAACCCAGAAAGCAATCCAACTTCTGAAATTTCTAGAACTATTATATTTTCCGGAAAAGCGGCTCCAGGCTATTCCATGGCAAAGCTAATCATTAAATTCATCAATAGCGTAGCCGATACCATTAATGCAGACACCAGTTTGCAAGGAAAACTGAAAGTCGTCTTTTTACCTAATTACTCCGTGACTCTGGCAGAAAAAATCATTCCCGCGTCAGATCTATCCGTACAAATTTCAACAGCGGGA
>JABIXH010000132.1 GCA_018664975.1 Nitrospina sp.
GAGGGCAACCTCGTGTCGGTTCGATTCCGACCTCCGGCACCAGATTTTAAACGGGGTTTACGTATTTATCGTAAATCCCGTTTTCTGTTTTAAGAATTTCTAACAATAAAAAATTAATGAGTGATTCTCACAGCCAGCATGCAAAAGCCTATTGGAAAGAAAATATCCGTATTGTCCTTTCACTTTTAACAATATGGTTTCTGGTTTCTTTCGGGATGGCAATCTTGTTTGTCAATATTTTGGATGAATTTCATTTTTTTGGATTTAAATTTGGCTTCTGGATGGCACAACAAGGTTCCATATTTTGTTTCGTAATTCTTATATTCATTTATGTCTACAAGATGAATCAACTGGACCATAAATATAGTGTGGATGAAGACCGAGATCACTTTTCCCCAGACGATACTTATTATAAAAACAAGTCACCAAAAGAATAAATCTGGCATGGATGTTCAGACATTAACCTTCATATTTGTTGGAGCAAGTTTTACTCTATATATCGGGATCGCTATTTGGTCACGGGCTGGAAACACTGACGACTTCTACGTTGCTGGTGGCGGAGTTCCACCTCTTGCCAATGGCATGGCTACCGCGGCAGATTGGATGTCCGCCGCTTCATTCATTTCCATGGCGGGGATCATTTCCTTTGTAGGACGTGATGGTTCTGTTTATCTGATGGGCTGGACAGGTGGCTATGTTCTGCTCGCCTTGCTCATAGCACCCTATTTGCGCAAGTTCGGAAAATATACGGTTCCTGATTTTATTGGTGATCGTTATTATTCCAACATAGCTCGACTTGTTGCCATTTTTTGTGTTTTGTTTGTTTCGTTTACGTATGTTGCGGGTCAAATGCGAGGAGTGGGCATTGTTTTTTCCCGTTTTCTTGAAGTCCAAATTACCACAGGTGTTCTGATAGGAATGGCCATTGTTTTCTTTTATGCGGTTCTTGGAGGCATGAAAGGAATCACCTATACTCAGGTAGCGCAGTATTGTGTTTTGATTTTTGCTTTTCTTGTTCCGGCGATTTTCATATCCATGCTGATGACGGGAAACCCTGTTCCACAATTGGGATTTGGTAGCACTCTTGTTGACGGTTCCAATATTCATCTTCTAAACAAACTCGATCAATTATCTATCGAATTAGGATTTGGGGCCTACACAGCGGGGAAAAAATCAACCATAGATATGTTCTTCATCACTGCGGCCCTAATGGTAGGGACGGCAGGGCTTCCTCATGTTATTGTAAGATTTTTTACAGTTCCAAAAGTCCGCGATGCCCGTATTTCAGCAGGCTATGCTTTGCTGTTTATAGCTATACTGTATACAACCGCTCCGGCTGTGGCCTCCTTTGCGCGGGTCAATCTTATCAACACCGTTAACAATGTGAATTATAAGTCCACCCCTTCATGGTTTAAAAACTGGGAAAATACTAACCTTATTGCCTGGGTCGATAAAAATCAGGATGGGAATATACAGTATTTTGCTGGAAAAGCCTTTGTTGGAAAACCCCAGTTTGCAGAGGAACGAGGAGCAGAAGGGGAAAGGAAAATATTAAATTCACTGACAGAAAATCGCAATGAACTCTATATCGACCGTGACATTATGGTTTTGGCAAATCCGGAAATTGCCAAATTACCAAATTGGGTTATTGCTTTGGTTGCCGCAGGTGGGCTTGCGGCCGCGCTTTCCACTGCGGCAGGATTGCTTCTTGTCATCTCTACATCAATTTCTCATGACCTATTTAAAAAAATTGTCTTTAAGAATATTACCGATAAACAGGAATTATTTTTTGCTCGAGCATCGGCGGCATTTGCGATCATCATTGCCGGATATTTTGGAATCCACCCGCCCGGATTCGTTGCCCAAGTGGTAGCCTTCGCATTTGGGCTTGCGGCTTCTTCATTTTTCCCAGCTATTCTGATGGGAATTTTTTCGAAGCGTATGAACAGGGAAGGTGCAATCTCTGGAATGCTGATAGGACTTTTCTTCACCGCAAGCTATATTATTTATTTTAAATTCATAAATCCCTCTGCCAACACTGCGGAAAATTGGTGGCTTGGCATTTCACCTGAAGGAATCGGAACCTTGGGAATGCTATTTAATTTCATGGTCTCAACCCTGGTCAGTCGAATCACAGCCCCACCCCCAAACGAGGTTCAGGATATGGTGGATGACATCAGGATTCCTCAGGGTGCAGGTGCTTCGTATCACCATTTAAAATCGTGAGTACAATTTTTCAGGGTACCTGCTCTGCGTTAAAGCACCCTGAATACTAGGAAAGTCATGTCATCGAATTGCGGCGCATCGCCCGTGAAAGTCTGAATAGCATTATCAATTTTTTTCAAAATTTCTTCTGGTGTTCCGCAGGATTCATTTATCATAGACCGGAGTCTATCCATCCCAAATTGTTCCGATTGATCATTCACAGGCTCTATCACTCCATCAGAAAACAGGAAAACCACATCACCTGAGTAAAGCTGAATCTCTTCCTCTTCATAGACAACATTTTCCGCAATTCCCAAGGGAATTCCACCTGCTCTCCCCTTCTCCAGTATTTCCCCCTCTTCCCTGCGGATTAACATGGAATGGTGACCTGCATTACAGACCATCATTTTTTTATCCTTAGTATCCAGCAATAAGAAAACTGCTGTAGCAAACATTCCTTTGCGAGATCGTAGTGTGGCAATATTATTCACCTGAGAAATCACCTTCTTAGGTTGGGAATTCTGCATAGCTACATAACGGAAATCACTCATCAGCCTTGCCATATATAAAGCCGCTGAAACACCTTTACCGGATACATCACCTAGAATGATTCCCAGCTTGTCCTCTTCCAGCTCAATGAAATCATAAAAATCGCCCCCCACAAATTTTGCCGGAGCTGTTTTAGCAGCAAAAACGAAACTTGGAGTTACAGGAGTCTCTTCAGGCAAAAATCCCTCTTGAACCAGCGTGGCTAGTTTTACTTCATTTTCTATGCGGTTTTTTTCGATGGTTAATTTTTCTAACTCTTTTTCCGCCTCCCGTCTTTTAGTAATATCTCTTCCATAAATATTGACATATCCAGATTCGATAACGGGCATTAGTTCAAAAGTAAAAATTTTATCTAAATGCCCTACTTCCATTTCCTGGTTTTCTTCAAGGCTTAAAGCCGTTTCAATCGGTTCATGAAAGATAACAGGAAGATTGCTTTCCAGATCAATAACCCAATCCACTAAGACAGTGGTGGCCGCCTTATTGGCGTAAAGAATATCCCCATTTCTTCTGGCGCGAATTACAGGATTGGGGTTTTCACCGGGCAGCTTGGAAATGTCCTGGATCTGCTGAATATGTTTTTTAAGCGCTTTTTCCATGAATCGAAACGATTTCGCCAGCTTGCCCACTTCATCGGTAGATTTTATCTCCGGAATAAGGACATCCATATTACCCGTCGCCATTTCTTCTGCGGCTCTGGATAACACACCAAGAGGGCGAGTAATGGATCGAGCAATTAACCAGATGGCCACCAGCAACAAGATCAATCCTAAAGCCGCAAAAGCCTTTAACTCCATCTGTAGTTTATTGATACCTGCCAACATTTCATCCTGCGGAAAAATAACTCCCAGTGACCACCCATTGGTAGGTAAGGGAGCGTGGAAAAGCCAGGCATCTTCCCCCGTAAATAAATGTTTTTTGGTAATAAAATTCGTCTCCCCGTTAACCATACTTTTCCCCAACTTATGAAGCTCTGGCTGGCCAAACTCATCAGCAAGGCTAAATATGGTGTGGTTCATAACCAAATCTTTCCTTGGATGGGTAATAAGAGTTCCTTTATTAAAAATTAAAAATGCGTAACCGGTTGTGGCTATTTTTATGGAAGAAATAAATTCCCGCAACCATTCCAAAGAAATATCTGCGGTTACTACACCCAGCAGTTTTTTTTCTCCCTCTATATTCTGGTAAAAGGGAACCGAATAAGTGGCCATGATAATGTTTCCCGCACCTTTATCAAAATAAGGTTCGCTCCATATAGATTTGTTTTTTTCTTTAGGATGTTTGTACCAGTCCCAGGAAAAATATTTATAGGACTCGCTACCGATGTAGGTGAGTTTGATTTCATCCTCTTGTTTATAATAATAGGGTGCAAAATACAGTTTATCGGGATCAAACATACGGGGTTCAAAAGCGATGGTTGACCCGTATATTTCTGGATTGTTTTTCACGACCTCGCGGATGAGCAACAACAATTCTTTTTGGGTATACGATGATCCTTCTAAATAAATGGCCATTTGTTGTGGAACCTTTTCAACGGCCTTGAGGATTGACTCAATTTTATTTAATGTGGAATAAGAGAGGTTTTCTGCAGTTTCTCTCAAGTTTCCCTTAAATATAGAATGTGTTTTCTTGGCATTATGGTTACTTACAATCAGGAAGAATATGACTGCTGTGACGAGAATCAGTGATGTCAGTTTAAAAACAATTCCCTTATTTTTCATTTACGCATCCATATTTTCTTTGACGGGAATAAAAAGGCAAAACAAATTTGCATTATGATAAGCTTATCACAACCCATGTTATTGACCAGTCGGGGTTTTCATAAATTTTTAATTACTATGAAAAAATCCAGCCTAATTCCTATTCTCCCGCAGATACTATCGAGCCATAAAGAGTGGTTTGAGTCAAAAGGAAGGAAAGGAATCTTCGCAGATCTTAGTGAAGAGGACTTCAGGGAAAGCAATTTTAAAAATTCTGTTCTGGTCGAGGCTAACTTTCAAGGGGCTGACCTTCGAGGAGCAAATTTTGAAAATGCCGACCTTCGAGGAGCTAACTTGCAGGATGCTCAATTAATTAATGCCTGCTTGAAGAATGCCAACTTCGAGGAAACTGATTTAATGTGGGCTAATCTGGAGAATGCGAATCTCCACAATACCCGGCTGGATGGAGCCTACCTGCAAGGCGCAAATTTGAAAAACACTCAAATTACCACTGTACAAATTAAATTTACCTGGACTGATGAAGACACCTTGCTTCCTCCCGGAATTCACCTCTCCCCTCTGAGTTAAAAGTAACAATAGGTCGTTAGCTCCGTGATCTGCTAAAAATTGACAACCCGTTCCACAAGCTCCGGTTGGTCTATGAACGGATTGCGATTCCCTTGGGTGACTTCTATCATGTCATTACGTTTTTCTTCCCACTCATCGGGAGGATCCTCGAAGTGCCATGCTCTCAAAGAGTTTTCCAGACGCTCCTCTAAAGGTATTTTATATTGAAAGGACATATATAAATAAGCTCGAGACGCATCGCCACGAATCTCTTTTCTGAACTCCCCTTCCTTTTTACAATAAGAATATTCCCATATCCCCGCAAAAGCATTTTTCTCTAATGGGGTATCTGGTTCCTCTACCATTGGGAATATATTATGCATGTCCGATTGCATCGTTTTGAATTTGGGAGAAATTTCCGAACAACATTGAGTTTCCTTTATATTTCCCCCATCTGGATGCCCACAAATATTTTTGTTCCAACATTTCAAAGATTTGGCATATATTTCAGGAGGCATCAAAGAAAGCCAAGCTAGCTTTTTTGGAGAACCCTTGCCAAGATCAAGCTGGATACCGCCTTCACATAAATTTGGAAAAACCTGTTTTAACTTATCGAACACACAACCACAATGGAAGGTGCGGAACTTTCCAGAAGTCAGGTAGATTTTTTGGATTTGCTTGCGTGCGGTTTCGCTACTAACCAGGGTAGATTTTGGAAATGAATTGGAAGATATTTCCTGCGGCATCACAGAAACCGGAAGGACCAAAATTCCTAAACTTAATAATATTATTGCCACTGATTTGAGTCGCATGATGCTATTGTATCATTTTATTTTTGAGTACGATTCGAGTCTTTTAAGCTCTTCCAATACGAAACTCCTGTATCGGGAGTCTTTCTTGGCTTTTTCATAAAAATATTTGGCTTTTATATGATTTCCCTGAATGCTCTTAATTTGACCCAACTTAAAAAACGCTCCTGAGCCAAGAGGGTTTCTTTGAATTACCTCCTTGAAATCTTTTTCAGCCTGAACCAGATCCCGATCATTTTTTGATTTACGAAACTCCTCCAAATGAACAATTCCAGATAAATAATGAGGTCTCCCACATCGGCCACAAATTTCTTTCGCTCGTTCTGCATGGGCTAATACCTCCTCCACCGTATTGCTCGCAAGAACATTATGGCCAATGGTCCTGTTATACCGGTAATATTGCACTACTGTAAAAATCCCCAGCACCATGGTAATGGCGATTACCTTGGGCCAGAGTTTTTTTGGGTCAGGTATATTTTTCCACATTTTAGTGCTCGCAATTTCTCTGTTTAACACTTCCACAGAAATCACAAGAAATACAAAAATATAAATAAAGTTTGAGGTTAACCAATTGTATTCAATTAAATTGTGAAGCAATAAACTGGATATAGACACCGTAATATAAAAACTAAGATCAACCAGTTCGTTAGTGATATTTTTTAATATCCGAATAATTGTTAAATATAAAGTAGTTAGACAAGCCATCAGAAGCCCAAATCCGATCAGTCCGGTTTCTGTAGCGGTTTGCAAATACATATTGTGGGCATGCGGGGGAATATATTTTAGTCCCGTTTGTGGATAGAACTCCTTAAATGTCCATAGACCCGTTCCCAGCAACCAATTCTCTTTGAACAGAGACCAGGCCCCGGCCCAATACATGAAACGATTTTCCACATGTCCCCAAATCCAGGGACGCCGGATCAAAGAGGTCGCTATCTCTTCAGAACCTGATGGATATAATTGATTAAGGAATTTTACCAAACCAATATAAACCCCTAAAGCAATAATAAAACCCCCGCCTAAAATCTTTAAGCAACGAAACTCTTTCTTCTTCAGTAAATAAAAAATAATTCCCAGGGCTTGAATTCCAGCAACCAGTTGTCCTCCGGGTGAACCCGAAAAACCTAATGCGATCCAAATCATTACCAAAATCCCTCCAAGTACTATTTTCATCGTCTTGGTACGATCCTGGCAATACAGATAAATCCCTATAGGAATATGAACCACAAGATAACCCGCATAATAATTTAGATTGGCAAAAATGGAAGAGGACGCAAAACTAAACCTATTCGGTTCATATAATAAAGAAGGGGAAAGTTGTTGTAGAATTCCAATCCCCGCATGAACTCCAGCCAATATAAAGATTGTGAGAAGAGCTGTATTTAAGGCTTCTATATTATTCAAATAAGAAATTAGTGCCAAAGATAAAAATAATGCAGAAAGGATTCTTAGAGCAGGATATAAACTTGAATCGGGGTTGAGGGAAAAATAAAAACTAAATGCTGAAAAAAGCAAAAATATAACCAGGGTTATTGTTAGATTACTCAGTCTAACAACCCCTTTTTCTTCTCTTAAAATAAAAGCCATGCTTAAAAATGCCAAAGAAAGAAAAACCGTTAATGCATTTACATCGCTTAAATTGTTGAGAAGGTAGATGTTCTCACAATCCACAAACACAATCGAAATTAAATATAGAAATGAAAATATATTCAACATGGTGAATGATCGGAATGAAAATTATCGTGGTTCTTCATACTTATAAATTTCAACATGGCTTTTTCTGTCCGGTTTCAAAAATTGCCACACCTTTTTCCACTGAGGATTGTTTAGATAAAACTCTTCTTTTTGATAAGTTGTATGAGGATAGATGAAATACACATTATTGAGAGCATCCGTTTTTTCAAAAGTGCTAGTAGAACCTTGATATTTAGAAGTTAACACGGGAAATTTTTCTTCTTGCGGAAATAACTTGGGGTTTTCTGGCCACCAAGGGGCCGGAATCATTCTTATTCTAGTATCATCCCACAAATAAACTGAGAACCCATCTTGGGGATTGCCACGAAACGTGGAAATAAAAAGTTGAATAGGCAGAGATTTGCTTTTTTCCCGCAAAAATTCTATACCCTCCGCTATTCCGTGTCCAGAAATTATGCTTTCAAGATATTGATACCTATCGATTTTTGGCATAGTAGCCTTCATTGGATTCTTAATTAGTGACATGCTAAAGCTGAGGCCTTCCATACTAATTAGAGTTAAAAGTAAGAAGCCAACCACCCCTTCCCTTAAGGATTCCTTACTTCTATTCATTCGCGCATTCATCATAAAGCTTAGGCGCTTGCCAAGTTTCTCTAATGCATTTCCGGCTAAAATAATTAGTGGGGGTATGAAGATTAAAAAGTATCTAGAAAAAAATATTTTTGCAATGGTGACAATCACAAGCGGCGGAATTACCGCCCAAAACCATAAACAAATTTCCTCTTTTCTTTTATTTTTAAATGAAGACCATACAGACAAAGCCAAAACAAAAATTATGGGTGCAGTTAAGTAGTAAATATAAAACTCAGCCAGTAGCCAAAGATTAGTTTTCCATTGATGCCATGGAAGATTAATTAATTCTGCTACTCCATGAAAATATAAAGGATTGTTTAAAAAAATATGACTTTTACTAAAACCAAGTTGTTGGGTGGCTAAGAAATAAGAAGATGAAATGCATGCACAAATGCTTAATGCCAATATAAACAATCTAAAAAAATTTTCCTTTTTGTAGCTTTTGTAAATTAAAAAAATAAAAATCGGAACGGGAAATAATAAAACTGCGGTGGCCTTGGTTAAAAACGCAAAACCCATTGATGCTCCAAGAAATGCAAATTGTTTGGCCTCATTTTTTTCAGCCCTGGCAATTTGGATAGAAAATATAAAAATCCAAACTCCTAAACAGCTTAATAGACTCTCCAGGAATATCATTCTTTCGTGAAACAAATTATATGGACAACATATATAGATTACCGATGCCATTAAAGCGGCTCGGGTGGAATATAAAATATCCGTTAATTTATACACCCCTATTAATGTTCCCAAACCTGCCAAAACCGATACAAACCTGCCTGCGAATAAAGGATCAGAGAACCAATTAAATGCGATAGAAATTAACCACATGAAAAGAGGCTGCTTTGAGTCAACCTTGGAAATGAAAAGTTCACTCGGAGAACTTGTAATAATTTTTGAAAAATATAAATACATCGCCTCATCATTAGATACTGGAATTAAAGTCAACTCCCATAACCGGGTAAATAAAAAAACTATTCCGATTAAGGACAAGCTATAAAAATGCTGGAATTTTATTTGGGATGGATTCGGCAAAATTTACTTTAATCGTTTCAGGGTGGTTGGCGAAAATAGTTTAAAGGAAAAAGAAGTGTTTATGCCTATTTCTTAATTTGATAATTCGAAATATTAACTCTTAATATTTGGTTTTGTTCCTATTTGCGTAAATATTAATTTGTTCACTTGCCATATTTGCCCATTCATCTTGTTGTTTTTGTCGAAACAAACGTTCAGAAATTTTCATATGAATAGAAGCTTTCTTCCATTTATTAGATTCGGCATAGAGGGTTGCTAAATTAAAATGAGTTTTTGCATTTTCAGGTTCGAGCTCAACAAGTTTTTCATAGATATAAGTTGCCCTCCTTCTTTCCCCAATTTTCCCCAAGGCCAAAGCCTTGGCACTTAAGGCAGGAATATTTTCTGGATTGTTCTTCAATAAATTGTTTAAGGGTTCAATAGCCTGAGAATAACGTTTATTGGAAACCAAGTTTAATCCAATTTGTATATTTATTTCATCATGATAGGGTTGCTTAATTCCGCGAGTGAATTCAGGAATATTGAATAGCAGAAGTAAAAAGGAACCAAAAACAAGCATTTGAACCGATTTAATCCATTGGCTTTGCTTTAACCTATACATGAATGAATCAACGGTGTATCCGGCACAAATCGCATAATAAGGGACCATTGGGATTCTGAAACGAGTGAGCACATAAAATAATATAATTGCCGCGCTGATTCCACCGATAAAACCATATAAGAGTTTGATATTTTCTCTTTGGCCCGTTCTAAATATAATTCCCGTCAAAGCCAGGGATGAAATAAGGGAGAAATTTGAAAGAGGTGTGTTAAATAAAGGCGAAAATTGTTTAAACAGTAAAAAGTCATAATTGTTATACGGTTCTAGACTGGAAAACAGATAATATAATTTTCGAACATAAAGACCCAGCATCTCTATAGGCTGTTCACCCAGGCGATTTAATAAAATTGATAGCATTTCTCCGTAGTTCATACCTAAGGCACCAGGATATTCATGCTCCTTGCTTAAACCTATTCCCGGGTAATCGGGATGATTTCCAATTAATAATGCCGCGGGACCCGAGGCATCGAACAACACAAACCTTTCGTGGACCAACCAACTTCTATAAAGAAGTGGAAAAAATAAAACTAGAGCTACTCCTCCAATTTTCAGGAACAGCTTTTGAGTTTTTTGGTCAAAAGGAGAAAGATATAAAAGAGGCAATAATAGAAAAATGAGGGCCACATTAGGCCGGCATTGTATAAATAAGGAAATTGAAATTCCTGTTGCGAGGATTAATAAATTCCCGGGTTTTTTAAGAACCTGAATAAGCAAATATAGAGATAATGTTCCCAAAAAAGTTAAAAGAGAGGCGCGGAGCAAAACCCCTTCATACATTAAAGCAGGCCCGTAAAAATTATATAAAATTGCCGCAAAGATTGCCGCTCGATGATTGAACAGTTCTAAAGCAATCATGAAAACTAAAGAAACAGTTAAAGCTCCCATTGCAAACTGGAAAAACCAGAATGCGATCAGGTCTTTGCCCGTAGTTTTTATGAATAAACCAATAAAATAAGTATAAAGGGGGGAAAATCGATTTGATGGAGATTTAGCCAACATATCTCCTGCGGCAAAGTTTTTGGCGCCTATATAGTAGTCATACGAATCTGTATATCCATAGACATACTGGAAAAAAGGATTGAATTTAAAATCTGATAAATAATATAAGCGTGTAAATACTGCAATGGCAAAGATCAAAAAAAACCATATCCATTTATAATTTGTATTTTCTGTCAGGGGCCTTTCCATCTGTTATTTTTGTTCTGGGTTTGAGGGGGCAAAGAAAGTGATTTATTAAAAGTAATTTTCAAATATTCTCCCGAATTCTATATTTGAAAAATGTAATTCCACAGATCAGAATTGATAATAGGGTTATAACCAAACCCAGCTTAAAGGAGAAAGGGTCATATTCAAAGCGTACCTTATGCTTCCCCGGTTCAATGACAATGGCTCGGAATAAATAATTGGCTCGATGTATGGGGGTTTTCTTTCCATTGACATAGGCTTTCCACCCAGGAAAATAACTATCACTTAAAAACAATAACCTTTCCTCTCTGGAATTAACCGAGAGTTCCAAAGTATTACTTTTATAAGAGTCCATCGTTACCCATTCCTGATTATCTGGAAGCCCCTTGTTGTCACATGAAAAGTTTTCTGGCTCCGCATCAAGCAATACTACTTTTTCCGGATTAAAGGTTTTGCTTTCCAATATTCTTTTATATTCATCCTCCGAGTTTAAAATTTTACACTGGGGAACCAAAAAAGCATGTGGAAGCATTTTCTGATTTTCGTAAATTTTTATGATTGATGATTTTTCTAACTCCTCCTTTTCATTTAAATCTTGCGGAATAGGATCATAGGAGTGGACCAGCTTATAATCTGGTGAAGTGATTTGAGGCGTAGATACCACATATTTAACATTCATCATGTTTAACAGGTTAGTGCTATCTATAGCCGGAGCAGTTTTTATCAATGACATCATTTTTTCCCATCGTTCCTGCCTGGTAACTGCTATACCATTTACATCAAGAATACGTTGATTGCCAAGAAGTCCCATCATAAATTTTTCTTTTCTAATATCCAGTCCTTTCCAATTTTCTTTTATTTCAACAGTTTCCTTCAAGGTTTTCGGGGTAACAAAAATTCTAAACAGATCCGGGTCAGATTGAATAAACTTTGCATTTTCACCCACCGGTTCGATCTGTTTGAGATCGCCTATTTGATAAAAATTGAAATGCGCAAAAAACATATCGAGGACAAGCAAAGCTATAATGCCAACAAGTGCAAACGAATTTTTAAAATTTGGTTTTGAATAAAAAAATAACCCCAAGCAAAAAAGGCTTGAAAAGACCAGGAATCTTTTAAAGTTGAAAATATTTACTTCGATTTCGTTATATTTGGGGTCGCCCCAGCCTGTTGTTTTTAAATAGGTAATAAGGGGTTCATTAAAAATACTTAAAGCTCCGAATACGATCATGAAGAAAAATCCAAGTATCAGCATATAGAGCACCCATTGTTTGCTTTCAGGGCTATTTTCTTCTATTAACTTTTTATAATAATCGTAACCCAACCCAGCCGCTACCGAAAGGATCAAAACCGCAAGGAAAATAAATTTTACCGGGTACCGAAGTTTGTTAAAGAATGGAAGATAATCAAAAAGGAACTGATGAAACAAGGCGTTTTTTCCCATCGCCAGCCCCAAAGAAATAAAAAATAAAAGCAAGAACCCCTGGGTCCGTTTATCCCATTTTTTTAAAAAGAAAATCGCCAGAATAAATGGTATCCCTCCCATATAAATTGTTTTCAACCAATTTTGAAAGGTCCAGTATTTTTTTATATCTGTTCCCAGACCATACAAATCTGGAACAAAAAATTCTACCAAGTCGTAAGGGTGTAACGACCAAGTGCCCGCTTCTCCATAAGAAAGCCCAGCTGTACGGATGGAAAGTTGAGATAGCTCAAGAAAAGGAATCAATTGAACCGCTGTTAAGCCAAAAAATACTGTACAGAAAATTCCAAAAAAAGCCAAACGACGGCGAATTTTTATAAAATTATTGAGTACCAATTCTGGGAATAGAGTCAACAAAAATGCCGTTCCAAATGCCAGGTAACAGGCTTCTACTCCCCCGCCCAGAAACATTAATGTACCCACAATTCCAGATAAAATCGCGTGACTTAGATTGTTGTTTTTAATAGATGAAAAATAACAGAGGAAAAACAGAGGAACCCATATTACTGATAAAAGCATACTCAGTGTATTGTGTACTGAAAGCAGATAACCCGAAAGCATAAAAGAAATACCTGCTATCAAGGATCCTGCCTGACTGGCCTTCATCCCCCGCATTAAAAGGTAAGTGAACCAACCCGCTAAAATGAAATGAATTTCTATATTTAGATTAAAGGCCCAATTGAAGGGCAGGAAAAAATAAAGAATGCTAAATGGATAGAGTACTGCTGGCTGAAGAGTGGCAAAAAGGGGATGACCATTATAATAATAGGGATTCCATAGCGGAAAAACGAGGTCCTTGACTTCCTCTACCCAGAACTGTCGCAGTGGGATAAAAAAAACCAGGAGGTCTCGTTCAATGAACAGAGACCCCCTGATATCGCCGAAATAAAAAACTATAAGAACCGTCAGGAACCCTATCGGCCAAACACGCCGAAGAAAGATAATAATCTCCCTCCTTTAATAAGTAAGTACCTAAAAATACCAACTACTCAGGCTACCCTAAAACTGTGCGGCAATCTGATCTGACTGCGCCCCACCGGAAGCTCCGCCATTAACGGTATAGGTCCAGTTAAAAGCAATGCCATCCACTGTGGCTGAAATTACTGCCGCACCTGCAGTAATACTGTCAATTCCGCTGGTATCAATACTGCCGATAACCGTTGTTGGAGTATAGGTCGTTCCTGAAATCAGGGATTGAGCATGCAACATGGTAATCTGCCCAGCAATAGCACCTGTAAGCCCTTGCGCTACAGAAGTTCGGGCGCTGCCCTGCAGATCAATAAAGCGTGGGATGGCAACTGCGGCCAAGATACCCAAGATTACGATAACCATAACCAGCTCAATGAGGGTGAAACCTTTTCCCAGGATTCCCAGTTCATCCAGTTCTTTAATATCCAGTCGACTACTGAAATCACCTTCGGCGATTTGTCGCGCTCCCATCAAAATTTTTCTCAAGGGATTCAAAATAGCGTAAACAATTCCTATACCCGCCAATGCCCCCAGAAAAGTAAAAACCAGGATCTCCAACTTGGTCCAGTACAGCAGTCCCTGAACCTCAGACTTTATTGATGGTGCCAAAGCGAGGACATCGTTATCTACCAAAAAGTATTCAAAAAGAACCAGGGCAATAAAGCCCGAGGAAAAAGCAATGAGAGTAACAACAAAGGGAATAATTATATAAAGACTGATGGGCAGTCTTTTTTTGAAAAGAAAATAAAACCAGTGGTTATCTGAACCAGAATTGAAGGCCATAGTTTTATATCGTCATATCACTAACCGAGAAGGCCATAATATCTACCTCATTAACTTCATGCCCACAAGCGAAAAACGGCAATGCAAATTGTCTATGGAAATTCTCCGCCCACTAGCCATGATTCCCATAGCCAGATGCCAGAAATATTTATGATTAATATAAGCGGGTTATTTGATAACCATGTCGGCAAAGGTCACCCGGTTTAATTCATCAACGGTGGTATACCCACCCAGGACTTTGGAAATGCCATCTTCGCGGAGAGATTTCATATCCTGTGATTCACGGGCTCTTTCGCGAATACTCATAGGGGCCGCCTTTTGAAGAATCAACTCCCGAAGGTCATCGGTGATAACCAGAACTTCAAAAATTCCCATTCGCCCTGAGTATCCGCTTTTCATGCAGGCTTTACATCCTTCTCCGTGGTAAAGCGTAACAGAGGATGGGGCATTCCCGTTGGGAAAAAGTATACTCAGTTCTTTTTCTGAGGCTTCATGCTGAACCTTGCATTGCTTGCAAATTTTACGTACCAGCCTTTGGGCCA
>JABIXH010000176.1 GCA_018664975.1 Nitrospina sp.
AATTAAAAGGCGAAGAAATTCCCCTGGAATCGCGCATTGTAGCTTTGGCAGATGTTTATGATGAGTTAACAACGGAACACCCATACCAACCAGCGCGTTCAGAGGAAGAAGCATTGATTCTCATCAAGCAAAAAAATGGACAACAGTTTGATCCGGAAATACATGAAGCTTTTGAAAAATCAATAACCAAAATCCGGGATATACAGGAGTTGATCTCTAAAAAAGACTCCATTGAAAAAAGCCATCATGAATAATAGAAGAAAAATTCTTTTTGTGGATGATGATCCCGCCATATTGCAATCCATGAGGCGTGCGACCCGACAGATGCGGGATGAGTGGGACTGTCAATATGCAAATGGAGGAAAGGAGGCTTTGGAGTTGCAGGAAAAAGAAACTGTCGATCTCATTATCTCGGATATGCGTATGCCCGAAATGGACGGGGCAGAACTTCTAAAAGAAACAAGAAAAAGATATCCCAAAACGATTCGTTTCATTCTTTCCGGTCAGTCTGAAGACGATACATTTTTACGGGCACTTGGTTCCACGCACCAGTTTATATCGAAACCCTGCAATTTTGAGGAATTAAAAGATTCCATCCACCGGTCGTTTCATTTGAGAGATGAGATCACCAAAAATAACCTGGAGGAACTGGTGCTGGGAATTGACTCGATACCATCCATACCGGAAATTTACTTTGAGTTGGTCGAGGAAATAGAATCTCCAGACTGCTCGCTGGAAAGTGTGGTCAAAATTGTTTCAAAAGATGTTGCGATGACGGCAAAAATCCTGCAAGTTTCCAATTCTGCATTTTTTGGTTATTCAAACAATATTTCTGACATTGGGCAAGCTGTCCAAATTCTAGGTTTGGATATGGTCCGAACGTTAACTTTGTCCATCAATGTATTTTCAACTTATGAGGATACCGCCAGCAAGGTTAATTTCGAAAGAATCTGGGAACACAGCCTGCAAGTGTCCGTGATGGCGTTGGCACTCGCGAAGTTGGAAAACTGCAGTAAGGAAGTCCAAAGTTTTACTTTTACCGCAGGAATGCTGCATGACATCGGTCACTGGATTATTGTTCTTAATCTACCTGAAAAATACGCTGAAATCCGGGCTTTGCAGAAGGAAAAAAATCTATGTATTTCAGAAGCAGAAAAGAAAGTTTTACAATTTACCCATTCAACTCTTGGGTCCTATTTGGTCAACCTTTGGGGGCTTCCCGATCCAATAGTTGAAGCCATTGCCTATCATCATTGTCCTTCATTGTGTCAACAAAGGGAAATCCTGCCGTTGACTTTTGTTCACGTTGCCAGTTGCTTCGACAATAATTTTAGGAGTGAAATTGAATTCGAGGATTCGCAGGGATTGGATGGACAATATATTAAAGAGCTGGGGCTCAGTGATCGAATTTCTGAGTGGCGCCAGAGTATCAATAAATTAAAGGATGATAGCGATGAATGATGAAAAAATCCTCATGGTAGACGATGACCCTAATGTTCTGTCAGCCTATAAGCGCAGTCTTTATAAAAAGTTTCATTTAGAAACAGCGTTGGGGCCTGAATTGGCTCTGGAAACCATTCATGAAAATAGTTTCGCTATCATTGTTTCAGATTTAAAAATGCCTGAAATGGATGGCATTCAGTTTTTAACCAAGGTTAAGGAAGATTCCCCAAATAGTATAAGAATGATGCTCACCGGGTATGCAGAGGTCAATAAGGCGATTGAAGCAGTGAATGAGGGAAATATTTTTCGGTTTCTTACCAAGCCCTGTGATGACGATACTCTTTCTGCCTCACTGGAGGCGGGGTTAAAGCAATATCGGCTGGTCATGGCAGAACGGGAGCTTCTGGAAAAAACATTAAAGGGAAGTATCGATATTCTTACAGAAATGCTTTCCATGTATCATCCTGAAATTTTTGGCCGGACGGTACAGTTGTGTGATTTAATCCGAACGCTTGCCCAAAACCTTAAGATAAAGAGTTTCTGGGAAATTGAAGTTGCGGCAATGCTTTCCCCAATTGGTTATGTTGGAATTCCCCCTGAAATTATTGTTAAAACTTTGAAGGAACAAGACCTGTCTAATGACGAAAATGAAATGGTCGAGCTGGTTCCCGAAATAGGAGCTCATTTTCTGGCCAATATTCCAAGGCTCATGCCGGTTTCGAAAATAATTTTTTATCAGTGTAAAAATTTTGATGGCACAGGTTTTCCCAAAGATTCTGTGTTGGGGGGAAAGATTCCTATGGGATCAAGAATAATTAAACCCCTTTCAGATATGCTGGAAATTGAAAAAGAAGGTATATCCAGAAATAAAGCCATTGACGTTCTTAAGCAGCGTACCGGTTGGTATGACCCTTTGGTTTTAGAAAAAATTGTTTGCTGTTTTTTTGATGCGAATGAAGATAGCAAGTCTGCGGCAATTTCTGTTCGAAGCCTTAAAGTGGGGGAATTGAAAGTAGATCAGGTTTTAAACTCAAATGTATTCACTCAGGAAGGAAAACTACTCCTTTCGGCCGGCCAGCGTTTGACCCATATCCACCTTCAACGTTTGCGAAATTATTCAAAATTGGAAGGCCTTCAAGAACCCATTCAGGTTAGAATTGAAGCTCAGCCTGAAAAACAAGATTCTGTGGATATTAAAGGGATCTATTGAATACCAGGAAAGAGCACAATAAAGGAACTGGAAGTAATTTTTTTCACCCGATTGAAACATATTTTATTTGAAAAAGTCATTAACCGTAGCAAAATTATTTGGTATTCTGGTCTCCCATGCCGGTATGTTCCTTTTTCATTTACCTTCACGCGGAAGCATCTCGCTTTTTGGTTTTTTGACTTATTTAAGGGCCGGATGAAGGGAGAGAGGTATACAGCAAAAGCCCATCATGCCGAGAACATTACTGCTGGCATTAGAGTTTTTTTGCAGTGGCCACCGGTCGATGGTCGAGACTGGATATTAACGACCCCACTATAAAAAGGTGGTGGGAATTATTAAAAAGTTCTTTAGTTATAAGTTTAGTTTTTTCTTTAAAGTACGATTCATCAATTTCAGCTCTTCATTTTCAATTTCGAGCTCTTGAGTCCTTTTCTTGCATACAGAATAAAGCTCCCGAGCTCCATGCCACATTTTGGTTGAGACCTTGTAACCGATCTTCAATTTATTGGTTGTGTTTCTTAAAAGCAGTTCAACGAATCTGTCCAGCAATTCGTGATCCTGTTCTGTAATACTCCAGTCAATCTCCACCACTTCTGCATTTTTATTTTCAGGCACATCAACGGTCGCGGTCCTTCCCTGTGCATCAACGACAGTTTGTTCGCCAAAACAGATGACAGGTTTAATATGAGTGAGGATCTCATCTCCTGAGCGGACACGCGCATCACCTTTTAATAACCAGAAAACAGTGTTTTCAAAATCACCCTGGTTAATTATTATTTCTTCAGACTCAAACGCCTTGTAACGGATAAAGGCATTGCTGTCCTGATCCGCTAACTGTGAGAGCCTTTTCAAGATCTCATCATCTTCAGAAAAAACTTCTGTGAAAAATGGAACTTGTCGCAACACAGAAACGGAAACAGGAAATTTCGCCGTTTGCTTTTTGTTGGATTTCTTAAGTACGGCTAATAAAACTTTGTTATTCACCCAGCCTCTCCCCAGTTCAAAGCAGTAAATAAGGTTGTATTGTTATTGTAGTCCAATCAAAAATAGCACTGCCGTAGCCACCAGTTGGCTAGACTTTAACGATTCCACTATCCTCGTCATAAAAAAAGGTGCTCCCGTCCGGCCCACGGTATGATATTTCCTTGACCTCCCATATTTGCTTCTTTTTGACATCTGCTTCTGCGGCATGAAATCTGCCGTTATCCTCCCTCTGCAGAAGGAGAAATTTATTCTCATTATTCGAGACAATATTCCAATGGAAAAAATCGCTTTGGACGGTTCCTTTTTCATAATCTATGTTGATGATGTTCATTTCCGGCAATCCCTTTAATCTTAATGTTTGACTAATAATTGATATTGGCCGCTATTTCGTGGGCTTTCTCCATGGACCTTTTTTTGCTGGCCACGGTACTATTTTGCAGAAGACGATGAGCCAGTTCCACGGTTGCATCGTGTTCCGTGTTTAAAGCAACGCCCTGTTTTTCAAAAAACTTGTTAAGGTTCGATACTTTTAAATTTAATTTGGGTTGCAGAGGGCCATTGATGGATTTATCGGGGACCTCTTCTCCAGCGACATCGTTGATGATGCGAATTTCGGGAACGATGCCGTGTTCGGTGATGTCGATTCCTGAGGGCGTATAATATTTCGAAGTAGTGAGGCGTAGTCCCGAACCATCGCTTAACCTGAAAATAGTTTGCACGGAACCTTTGCCGTAGGAGTTTTCACCTAAAATTACGGCTTTTCCTGAATCCCGTAATGCTCCCGCGACAATTTCCGAAGCACTTGCGCTGTATTGGTTGATGAGAACTGCCACGGGCACCTGATGCAGGCTGTTTTTATAAAGGCCGCGATAGTCATGGTAATCATCTTCGGCTCGACCCTGTGTGTAAACCACCATCCGCCCTTTGAAAAGGAAATGACTGGCTACTTTTACCGACTGAGTGAGCAGTCCGCCAGGATTTTCACGCAAGTCCAGAACGAATCCTTTCACGCCATTTTTTTTAGCCTGCTCCAAACCTGCTTTGAGCTGTTTTTCAGTTTGTTGGGAAAAACTGCTGATTCTTATATATCCAATCTCGTCATCGAGTGTTTTATATTCAACCGTATTGATTAGAATAATTTCCCGAGTGAGGGTGTAGGTTATTTTTCTTTTTTCCTTGGGTCGCAATAGCGTCAGGGTGACCTTGGTTTCAGGGTAACCTCTGAGCAAGTTAGCGAGTTCTTCTATATGGAGTCCGGTAACACTCTTTCCGTTAACGCTTACGAAAGAATCTTCGGCAAGAATTCCTGCTTTTTCAGCCGGGGAATCATCCATGGTTTTGACCACAAAGAGCCGTTTATCTTTCATGGTGATTACCATGCCCAAACCCCCGTATTTGCCTTCTGTGTCACGCATGGATTTTTCAAAGGAACCCTTATCCATATACTGGGAATAGGTGTCGAGCGATTTCATGATTCCCTCAATCGCAGAGATTTCCAGAGTTTCTTTGGTTAGCTTATTACGGGAATGATCGAGGAGGAAATAATAGATTTTCTGCAGTTCATCCCAATCGTGGTTTTTGTTGTAATTCAGTTTATATTGGGTGGCTTGATTTTTGTATCTTAGAGTATTGATGCCTGGATTCTTGCTTAGCGTCACTTCCATTGAGTCAGCACTTTTAATCATCCCCTCAATAGCGGCGGAAAATAGCTTTTTATGATCTGGAGAATAGACATATTTTTCAGAAACCAGATCAATAACCTCTTCAAATATTTCCAGGTCGTTGTTGAAAAAACCGGCATCAGCCGTTCCCTTAAAGTTGACGGGCCCCAGAGTATTGACCTGAGGCAGACACAATAGGGCAAAAAACCCTATTATCAGGCTGAGCACATATTTTCGAGAGTTTCTTTGTGGATTCATCTTGGATTATTAAAAAGGTCGAGGTTAGGGGCCGGAACGCCTGGGAAACTATCCATTTTTATTTAATATATCATCGAAAATTTTTTCCAGATTGTCCGTCATTTCTTCAGTGCTTCCATGAGTCATGCTCGGTGCTACCTTCAGGATACCGTTAATAATTATCGTTGGTGTTTCATTGGCCTTAAATTGCTTGGCGAGTTCCAGGGACTGATCGGTTTTGGCTTTGATGGAAGCGGACTGCATTCCTTCAGTCATCTCCTTGCTTATTTTAAAATCGCGCGCCAGAAACTTAATGACTTTCGGTTGGAAAATGTTGACGCCCAATTTGAAATTGGTATCAAACAATTCCTGGGTGAATTCTTCTTCAACCCCCAGTTCATCAGCGATATAAAAAGCCATTGCCGGATAGGCGGTTTGGTTACCCCAGTAAATGGGTGATTTTTTATGGTGAAGCTTATCTTTGAACTTGGAGTGCAGGCGTTTCGATGTTTCCAGGAATCGATAGCAATGTCCGCAGGAATAATTAAAGAACTCGGTCATCTCAATAGTTTTGACATTTTTGAGCTTGTTGATATCTCCGATTACTTCATATTTGCCACGAATTTTTTCATCTGCCTGGACCCCAACGGGCAATAAGAAAAATACAATCAATAAAACGGCAGAAAGCTTTTTCATGAACCACTCCTTGTTATATTTTACACATCATTAATTAATGAATGATTTTCGGCCAATATTCCGCAAAATTAAATTGCGGACTATGGTTTTTTACATGGCATTGTTTGCAAGCCTCTGTAGCCTTATTCCCAAAGCCTGCCTGGGGAGACGAAGCGTGACTTAGGCCGGGACCATGGCACACCTCGCATTGAACATTTTTCAGGCCAGGGGTATCCAGTTCGCTGATAAAACCACCAGCAAGATTATAGCCCACCACATGGCAAACGAGGCATTCTGGATCGAAGGCCTTATTTATTTTTCTTAAAGTATTATAAGCCCTACCGTGGCGCGACTTCGACCAGACTTTGTGTTCTGCCGGGTGGCAATTTTTACACACGGTCTCCCCTGCATAAAGGGATTGGTTTTTTTTGCTCCGCTTGCCTGCCAAAGCTTCAAAAAACATGGCTTCTACTTTTTCATTATATTGTTCGTACAATTTTACCATTTCGGAGTCAAATTTTACACCTGAATCCAGCTTAACCAAGTTTTGCTCGAAAGATTTGATTCCACCTGGGCCTACTTGCACCCTCAACTCCCCCATTTTTTGTCCTCGGGGGGAGGACTGGACGAATAACTTTCCCTTTTTCTGCACAGGTGCCATATCTATAACATCCGATTCGGTAACAATATGTCCATTGATTACAATATCCACTCCATCCATCTCCAGATAAGTCAGAGCCGTCTGCCGATTGGCATGGGTAAGAAGAACGATGAGGTCAGGATTTTCTGTTTCGCGCATTTGTGCAATCAGGTTCGAGACAGTATGCTTTGGGTCTTCAATGTGCAGACCCACATGATCATAAAATAAGTCGGGGTCGGCAACAGCCAGGATGCCCACTTTCAATCCGTTGGCAAAATTTTTCATCATGGATCGGGCGGGTTCAAACTCGTCGATCATCAGGTTTCCTGCAATCCAGGGAATCTTTGTCCAATCCTGTAGAAACTGTGAGCCATAAACCAGGTCCCGGTCTCCCAAGGCAATTGCATCGTATTGCATTTTTTCCGTTGCAGTAAGAAGTGTTTCGGCTTTCAATTTCCCCTGGCGAGTCGGTTCCTTAAAGTGGTCGCCGGTGTCCACTAGCAAGGTGTGGGAGTGTGTCTTGCGTGTATCTTTGAGGTATTGCATTCTTCGCTCAATGCCGCCCTGGTCTTCCTCTTTGGCACATCCACAGGGTTTTAGTTCAGCCAGCATATTACCGGTATAGATAATAAGGACTTCTCGAGGGTCCTCTGTTGAGATTGCATTTTGCTCAAACGAAAGACAGCCAGCTATAACTAGTATAAAAATCAATATCAGCGGTTTCATGGTCATTAAGGTATCGGAATTTTCTTCTCAAAGCAATGTTCACTCTGGGAGGATTAGAATCAAGGATTCTTGGGCCTAATGACCCAATGACTTCCAGAAAAACGGTATTTAGTTATGAATTTGTTGGAAAACCCGCTAATATACGGAGAAAATGGGATGGTTATTCTATGCCAATGCGCAAGTCCGAAATTCATATGCATTCAATCTTTTCCGATGGGGAGTTCTCTCCTTCAGAGTTGATTGAGATTGCGGAAAAAAATGAAGTTTCTATTCTGTCTCTGACCGACCACGATACCTTCGATGGTATACCCGAATTCATTCAGTCTGCTGAAGAAGCGGAAATCACTGCTTTTCCTGGAATTGAAATCACCGTAAAGTTTCACGACTTCAATATACATTTGCTAGCTTATTTCAGGGATTA
>JABIXH010000268.1 GCA_018664975.1 Nitrospina sp.
CGATTCGGTGAACGGAGGCCTTGCGATTCCTTCTTCAGTGATTATGGCCGTTACCAGTTTGTTGGGGGTGATATCAAATGCGGGATGAGCCACCTCAATGCCCTCGGGGGCAATTCTTTTATTGTTGATGTTCACCACTTCTTCAGCTGAACGTTCTTCAATAGGGATTTCATCACCGGATGCAAGGGAAAGGTCAAGAGTCGAGACGGGTGCCGCGACATAAAAAGGAATATTATTTTCTTTGGCAAGTACTGCAACCATATAGGTGCCTATTTTGTTGGCGACATCACCATTTCCCGCAATCCGGTCTGCTCCGACAACGACCAGATCGATGTCCTGATTTTTCATAAAGTGACCGCACATGCTATCGGTAATCAGCTTGACGGGAATATTATCTTCCTTGAGTTCCCAGGCTGTCAGCCTCGCCCCTTGCAGGAAGGGCCGTGTTTCGTTAGCCAATACACGGATGTTTTTTCCAGCATTGACTGAAGCTCGAATCACTCCCAATGCTGTCCCAAACCCTGTGGTTGCCAAAGCTCCGGCGTTGCAATGCGTCAAAACGGTATTCCCACTTTCTACCAGAGACTGCCCGTGTTGACCCATAGCCTGATTGATGCTGATATCTTCTGTCAGGATGGTAAGAGCCTCTTCCTTTAATCGGGTTTTCAATTCTGGGACAGGCAGGTTTTTGGAATCTTTCGCCACCTGTTTCATCCTGTTTATTGCCCATGCAAGATTCACAGCCGTGGGCCGCGATTTGCCAAGCTGTTTGCATTGTTGTTCCATTTCTTTAAAAAAATCATCGAAGCTGGAAGCAGTAATCGTATCGGCTCCCAGGCTGACTCCCATAGCCGCCGCAACCCCAATTGCCGGTGCTCCCCGGATAATCATAGTTTTAATGGCCTGACCAACCTCTTCAATGGTTTTACAATCCACAAAAACTTTTTCTGTCGGAAGACGGGTTTGATCGATCATCCTCACTACTCCGTCTACATATTCTATGGTTTTGATCATGATGGGCTTTCTTTAAATAGGCTGGGAATTTTAGCGATTAGTGTGTCTCGAAAAACCGATTCATTTATTCCGTTAATTTCTATAATTTTATTTTTACTGCTGAGACCCGAAACAATACGGATTCTGGAGGGACTCATCTCCAGCCATTTGGCCAGAAATTTGACACAGGTTTTATTAGCGGCTCCATCGACCGGTGGTGAGGTCAGTCGAATTTTTAAGGAATTATTGTAGATCCCGGCAATTTCGTTTTTAGAGGATCTAGGTTGAATGACGGCTGAAAACCGGATTCCATTTTCGCAGGGATTAACCTTGATCTGAGT
Organism: Nitrospina sp.; assembly: GCA_018664975.1. Lineage (GTDB taxonomy): Bacteria > Nitrospinota > Nitrospinia > Nitrospinales > VA-1 > LS-NOB. The sequence continues at coordinate 1,335 of JABIXH010000268.1, forward strand.
TTCCGGCATTGCCGGTCCCCGCTTTAAATTTGTTTAAATGTTCCATTGCAGTGCTTCGGATATTATCCATCAACTGTTGTTTCTGTTTTTGCAGTTTTTGGATTTCCACCTGTAAGGAGTCTAGCTCTTTTGTGGCATCGGCCTTATGTTGTTCGGCATATTGCTTTGCGGTATTGATAATTTTTTTTGCCTTTTCCTTCAACACTTCAGGGGTCAGTTGAGAAAATGAATGGTTACCGTTGGATCGATCTGCATCTGTTTTTTTCATTTCCTCAATCAAAAGGCCTTTTTGCTCCAGCTCATTTCGCAGGTTGCGCAACTCTTCTTCCACTTCTGGCGGGACCCTGGTTTCTGCCTCCTGCAGTTTTTCCAGGTTTTGCCTGAGTTCCTGAGTTTCTTCACTCTTGAGATCGATAGCCCGTTCCTTATCCTTGAGTTCTTCCGCCATGGCTTTGAAATCATCGGCGACCAGATGAAGGAATGTATCCACTTCCTGCTTGTTATAACCACGGAACTTGTCGTGGAAGCATTGCTCTAAAATGTCAAGATAAGTCAAGCGCATAACGGGTCATTGCAGTCTTAATGCCAGGGTTCCCAGCGATTGAACTACAAAGCTTTGAAGGAAAACAATTGCCAGCAAGACAATGATTGGCGAAAAATCAATCCCTATACCCGACATGGGAATTAATTGCCGCACTCGAAGCAAAACTGGTTCTGTGATACTGTATAAAAACTGAACGATGGGATTATACGGGTCCGGGTTCACCCAGGACAACACGGCGCGGATGATTATGACCCACATATAAAGTTGTAAAACGATGTTCAGAATCTGAGCGGTTGCTTGCAGTAAATTTCCTAGAATAAACACGGGATAATAGTTTGGAGTGTAAGTTTTTCTACGCAACGCCACAATGTGGAGTGCGAGGGGAAAAAAATTGCTAACTGTCATCTAAAATATCTGAAAACTCCTTTATTGTCAATGAGAAGAGCCTCTTTGAAGGCCACTCAAATTAGGATAACCCTTACTTATGAAACGATCAAAAATTAAAGACCTCCGTAATGGCAAGGAGGGTGAAGTACTGGTTAAAGGTTGGGTGAGAACCCGGCGGGACTCCAAGGGAGGTTTTTCTTTCCTGGAAATCAATGATGGTTCCTGCTTTGGCAATATTCAGGTCGTGGCAGATCATTCACTTCCGGGTTATTCAGCCATAGAAAAACAAATGACCACCGGCAGTTGTATCTCGGTGCGCGGCAAATTGGTGGCGTCTCAAGGTAAAGGTCAATCTAATGAAGTTCAGGCTATCGAAATTGAGGTTTACGGGCCTGCACCTGTTGACTACCCATTACAAAAGAAGCGGCACTCCTTCGAATTTTTACGGGAGATTGCCCACCTTCGTCCGCGTACCAATACTTTTGGTGCGGTCATGCGGGTTCGAAACCAACTGGCTTTTTCCATCCATCGTTTTTTTCAGGAGCGTGGATTCGTGTACCTGAATACGCCTATTGTGACGACCAGCGATTGCGAAGGCGCGGGGGAAATGTTTCAGGTGACCACGTTAGACCCTTCTAATCCTCCCCGGGTGGATGGGGAAATTGATTATTCTTCGGACTTCTTCGGAGAAAAAACCTTTCTCACAGTCAGTGGGCAACTGGAAGGTGAAATCTTTGCGATGGCCCTTTCAGAAATCTATACATTTGGTCCCACCTTTCGAGCGGAAAATTCCAATACCAGTCGGCACCTCGCAGAGTTTTGGATGGTGGAACCGGAAATGGCTTTTTATGATCTGGGTGACAATATGGATCTTGCAGAGGAATTCATTAAATATTTATTGTCGGAGGTGATGGAGCACTGCGCTGAGGATATGGAATTTTTTAACCAGCGAATTGATACGACTAAACTCGAAACTCTGAAAAATGTTATTGATAATCGGTTTGAAAGGTTGACATATAGTGATGCCATTCACGAACTACAAAAATCAACTGAGAATTTTGTCTATCCAGCGGAATGGGGTTTCGCTCTTCAGGCGGAGCATGAGCGCTATCTTAGTGAAAAAGTTTTTAAAAAGCCGGTCATCGTGTTCAACTACCCGGAAAAGATCAAATCCTTTTATATGAAACTCAATGAAGGCGGCGAGACTGTACGGGCTATGGATGTGCTACTACCCAACCTTGGGGAAATCATAGGCGGTAGCCAGCGTGAAGAAAATTATGAAGTGCTGTTACAGCGTATGAAGGATAAGGACCTTGACCCTAAAGAGTACTGGTGGTATCTCGACCTTAGAAAGTTTGGGTCGGCTCCTCACTCAGGGTTCGGGTTGGGATTTGAAAGACTGGTTCAATTCGTCACTGGAATGGAAAATATTAGAGATGTGATCCCATTCCCCAGAACCCCAAAACACGCCAAATTTTAAGCGCTCGGCGTGCGGCCCAAGTGCAATAGTATTGTCTGGCTAGCAAACAGTTGCTTCGGTTAATTGGATTCTTGCTCCGTTTTATCTCTAGAGAGTTAGGCAGGTAGGGTGAAATGGAAGGTGGTTCCTTTTCCTGATTCAGTTTCAAACCATAGCTTCCCCTGGTGGTTTTCTTCAATGATGCCTTTGCAGGAAAGCAGGCCCAATCCGTTTCCATCTTTCTTGGTGGTAAGAGTGTCTTTGAAAAGATAGCCTTGAACATCTTCCGGAATTCCAGAACCTTTATCCGTAATACTGACCTTTAGAAACCCATTGTTGCGGATGACCCGTACATCTACCTTGCCATCTTTTTCTGTAACGTAGCCCGCATTGATGATCAGGTTTTGCAGGACACGTTGGATATCCAATGGATTAAAAACTGCATCCAGAGAATCTCCTTCAGGAAGAATGTTGATGGTTTTATTTTGCAATTGTTGGTGTGTGGTGAGTCCCGCTACTGTTTCTTTTATAACCGGTAAAATGGGATGTTTTGACTTAACATATTCGGTCTTGATCTTCTTAATATGATTCAGACTGGAATCGAGAAGTTCCATCAGATTTGTCCGAACCGTTTCGACAACATGCTGACACTGCTCCATATCTTCCAGTCCATCTCGCTTAGCATGTTTGGGCTCGGTTCCTTGAAACATTTCGATCGAATCTTCAATGGTCAATTCAGCCAGTCCCAGTGTGCTGAGGAAATTGCGGATATCGTGAGTAAAAATACTCAGTTTGCGCAGATCCTTCATCATTGTTTCGAGATCGTTGCGAACCCGGCTCGACAAGGTGCGCATGATGGAGAGGAGTGCCTGAGGTTCAGATGCCAGGTAAGTGTGGAAATGTTCTTCATTAATTTCCATGAGCAATGCGTTTTTTTGCGCTCTGGCCGAGGCGGATCGTGCTTTGGACTCAATCAGGGACATTTCGCCGAGGTATTGACCAGGACCTAAAATCGCAATTTGCTTGGGCCCCTTGAAGACTTCAAGTTCTCCCTCCAGAATGAGGTACATGGCATTTTCCAAATCATCCTCATTGAAAAGTACTTCTTTGGGGGAGAGAGAAATTTCCCGGCAATGTTCTACCAATCGGGCCAGGGTAGACTCATCGAAAAAACTGAGCAGGTCGGTTTTCTTCAACAGATGGGTTTTTTGACTTTTTTCCATCTTACAGATATACCACCATTCGCCCAGTTAGACAACATTGAATGTAAAAGAAGTACGATGTTTTATGCAATTTCCCTATTATTGGCGAATTGCGAGGATGGCGGTTTCTATATGCTGGGTCTGGGGGAACATATCTATCACTCGGATTTCTTGAACCTTATATTCTTCCAGACGTTCGAGGTCACGGGCGAGGGTGGATGGATTGCATGAAACATAAATTATTTGTTCAGGTTTGGATTCTAATAATGTTTGAATAACTGTTTCTGAGCAACCTTTGCGTGGAGGATCTACGATGAAAGTGTGAATGGGTTTATCTAAAGCCTTGGCATGTTCTTCCACTGTTCCTGTTAAGAACTGGCAATGGGAAAGTTCGTTATTTTTAGCACTCAGTTTTGCATCTTCCATTGCGGGTTCATACATCTCGATTCCAATAACATTTCTACCCTGTTTTGCCAGCCATAGGGCGATACCTCCCGACCCGCTATAGGCATCAATAATGGTTTGATCTTCAGCTTTTTCGGTCCATCGACTGATCAGGCTGTAAAGTTTTTCAGCCTGTTTGGAATGAATTTGAAAAAAGGAACCGAGGGAAAGGTGAAAGGTCAGTTCTCCCAACTTTTCAGTAAAATGATTTTTACCCCATATCACCCGGCTTTCGGTACCAAGGATCACATTGGTGTTTTTCAGGTTGGTGTTCTGAATCATTCCGACGATGCCTAACCGCTTTAAATCCTTCTCCTGAGTCAAGTCGGCGAGGAAACCTCTGGGGAATTTTCCTTTATAAGTGACCAGTCCTACCAGAGTTTCTCCGGTGGAGGTGGAGTGGCGGATGATCAGTCCACGAAGGAGTCCTCGGTAATTACTTTCGTTATAGATGGAGATGTCATGCTGTATTAAAAGCTGACGGATCCATTCTTTTGTATCATTAATTGCTGGCAGGAGAATATCACAGGTGGTTGCGTCTGCAATATTATGTGAGCCTTCGGCGTAAAATCCGATTGCGGGTTTTCCACCTTTTCCCTGAATGGCAAAGCTTCCTTTATTACGATATTCGTATCCTGAGTCCGCCGGGATGGTTTCGATATTTTCGGGAACCTCAAGGCGTGCAATGCGTTGCAGACTGTCTTTGACAACTTGCACCTTGAACTGCAATTGTTTTTCATAGTTCAGATCCTGAAATTTACAACCTCCGCATTTGAAGAAAACAGGGCAGGGCGGGTCGACACGGTCTTTTGACAGTTCAATCCTTTTTAATACATCCACCACGCCAAACCGCGGCGTGATTTTGATAACTTTCCCCAATATCCTGTCTCCGGGCAGTCCCCCAGGTGTGAACAGAGTGTAGCCCTCGTGTCGGCAAAGTCCGTCCCCGCTGGAAGCAAGAGTTTCAACATCCAGCTCAAGCCGGTCTCCTCTTTTGACTGGAATATTCAAGTTCAGTTTTGCCATGGGTTAAAGATATCTCCAAAGTAGTGGGAAGTGGAGAACCATAGCACCTAGAGGTTGGGGAAGCAAATGCTAATAGAGCATCAGGTAAAGTGGGGTAATAAAGAGGCCGCATGAGGGTAAATATGTTTTTAATGCTATTCGGCTTTCTGCCAGGCCTCAAGAATTTTTATTGCCCTGTCTTCATTGTGAAATTGATCGGCTTCCAGATCGTATCGAAGAATTAGCGTACCCAAAAACACATTGGGCACATTAAGTTGACGTGGAACGATGAGCACCGGAGTTACATTATTTCGATTATGGCGCTCAATTAGATAATTGCGATAGGCCAGGGCCATTTGTTCCACTTCAGGTAAAGATTGTTTTAAATCATCTCGAAGCTGGAAGTATCGAATTTCTACAACATAATGATGATAGGGACTGATTAATATTGCGTCCAGAGTCAACTGGGTAAACCTGTCGGAGAGGGTGATCTCTTCCTTGAGTTCATGGGAACCGAAAGGCCCTTTTCCTGCTTGCAGGGCTCGGTGAACCGCCACATGAAACTTGTGAGCTTCTTCCATTAAGAGGCGGTTCGGGTCCGTGGGTTTATTATAAACATCCCAGGGCTCGTGTTGTCCGTAAAGGGATTGAGTCTCTTCCTTCATTTCCGCTTCATTGATTTTCAACTCACTCTTGCGTTTATTTTCAACTTCTTCAGCGGTTGCTTTCTGAATTAAATACTGGTGGTGCTCTTTTCTTCGCCAGAGAAGTGCTCCGAGTTTTTCAATGAAGTGCAATTCGGTGATGAGAGCGGCAATGATAAAAATACTCAATCCGTAAATAATCGGGTGATTGGCACCGAAAGATAGTGAAATAACCATGAGACTGCCAAGTAACTTGATGGACAAGGCATCGCGGCGGGGACGATATATGATGCGCAACGTTACAATCAATACCGCCATGGCAAAAATCATTGCCAGAAGAGACTCACCCGTGGTGAACCACCTCGCGAAGGATCCTATCATTCCCGAATCTATTGTCGATTTTTCCATGGCTGGCCTCCTATTTGCCAAGTCAGAGATATCAAACCAATCTTATTATAATGTTGTTTGTTAATAAGGGCAAAGAGAGGCATCCGGCCTCCCGGGTTATTAAGAATTTTTACATCCTCATCACCCTGGTATGACTTTTTTTACGTTTATTGGAGATATTCAGGCTCTCATTCTTCAACGCTCTTTTACTCCTTAATCTTATCAATAGGGCGAAATTCAGCCACAAAAATATATTTAGCTCTATACTATATATAGATTTCTGAAATTTTTAATTGGCATTCACACTCATAGCCAGCACCCATCTTGCCTTGAACAATAAGGTTGGTACCTGTCGAAAGTTTAAGGTTTTTGCAGGCTTGTAGATTCACTTGAATTTGGAATGGGTGAACTTTTGTTTATAGATTTCACCGTGCAGGGGAAAGGCAAGTTTTAACTAACCCCGAGGCATTAAAAATGGACGAGCGTAAATCATTCAATACCCCAGTCCTTTACAAAGGATTGCTATTGGTATTTGTAGGGGTCGTGTTTCTGGTCGTTAATTCGGATAATTTTAGAAAATGGGTTTTAATACCCAGCCCAATGGTACCTTTGAAAATTGGAACCGCTATTTGGCCTGGATATGAGCCTCTCTATCTGGCACGGGAACTTGGTTACTATGATAATAGCCCCATCCGTTTGGTAGAATACACTTCTGCGACACAAGTGATTCGCGCTTACCGGAATAATGCAATTCAACTTGCGGCTCTTACTATGGATGAAGTGTTGCTACTCCTGGAAAATGGGCTTGATACTCGCGTAATTTTGGTGATGGATATTTCCCGCGGAGGAGATACCATTCTTGCAAAACCGGAAATTAAAAACCTGAAAGACCTGCGTGGCCGTAAAGTTGGTGTGGAGCGCACGGCGCTCGGGGCTTTTTTTCTAAGCCAGGCCCTCAATTCTGTAGGGCTTCACCCAGAAGATGTGAATATTATTTCATCAGAAAATAACGAGCATGAACGCAGGTTTTTAGAGAACCAGTTTGATGCCGTTGTCACTTTTGAGCCAGTTAGCTCACGTCTACTTGCCAAAGGCGCCCATAAACTGTTTGATAGCACTCAAATACCCGGTGAAATCGTTGATGTTTTGCTCATTGCAAAAGATACGCTTGACCATTTCCCTGAAGAGGTGGGCATACTTTTAACAGGTTGGTTCAAAGCACTGGATTATTTAAATACACGACCTGAGGAGGCGGCACCTATATTGGCCCGTCGATTGAAAGTTTCTCCTAAGGAGGTTCTTGATTCATACAAAGGCCTCAAATTGCCAGGTTATAAAGAAAATCTGAAATTAATGGTTGGGCCTGAAGCACCCTTAAAGAAATCATCCACCCGGCTTGCGAATGTCATGTTGAAGCAAAAGTTATTACAGAGAGAAGTGGTGCTAGCAGATTTTATTGATTCCTCAGTATTGAAAAAAATTGAAGTCGCAACCAAAAGGGTCAATGGATCATCACCTTTGAAGGATAGCGTGGGTCAATGAGATTTTCTTTGCGTTATACAATTCCTTTGGCACTTTTTATTTTCTCCATCGTATTGGCATTGTGGAGCATCAATACCAATGGGCGATTGGCTGAAACCAGAGTGGAGAAGGAAATGACTTCAAAACTGATTAATATCCTAACTCTGATTCAGGACGATGTGGAGCATGGGTTCCGGACAAATAATTTGGAGAGAATTCAACAAGAACTCTCTAGTTTTAGTTCCTATGACTATCTGAAAAACTTATCTCTGATTGATGAAGCCGGGAAGATTATTGCCGGAACGCAATATTCCAGTATAGGACATTATATGGAGAGCCTTATTTCCGAGCACGAAAGAGGTGAAATGAGAAAAAGGATAGCAGTCGTCAAGGAAAAATATTCGGGCATGGTATTTCCAAGCCCTGACTACAATACTCTCTGGGGCATTTACCCCGTACAGGTTGGCGTTAAAGTGGGGGATATTCGTCCAACGAGGATTGGAGTTTTGATTGCTCAGATGGACCTGGTTAATCCTCACGCCTTTGCATTGAGTGTGGTGAAAAACCAGGTTTTCCAGTTTGTTTTTTTTCTTGGTGTAATGGTCGTAGGCCTGGGCATATTTCTTCATTATCAAATGACACGCCGAATTGAAGACTTGGTTATTGCGGCTGAAAAATTTGCCAAGGGTAATTTTGATGCTCAGATCGATGTGCGGGGAAGGGACGAAATTACGGATTTAGCAAAATCCATGGCTGAAATGGCCAAAAAGCGAAAGCAGGTCGAGCAAGATCTGATGGAAACTGAAGAAGAAAATAGTTCTATCATCACAAGTGCTATGGATGGAATCATTTCAATTGATTCAAATGGAGTGGTACGATCCCTCAATCTCTCGGCTGAAAGGTTATTCGGCTATAAGATGGAAGAACTAATTGGAGAGAGTATCACTGTTTTGATGCCAGAGCCTTACAAGAGCGAGCACTCAAACTATATTCAGAGCTATATACGTACTGGAGAGAAAAAAGTCATTGGACTTTTGAGTGAAGTTAAAGGGAAACGCAAGGACGGTTCTATTTTTCCTTTAGAGGTTTCCATCAGCGAAGTGCATAAGGATGGTCATCCTATATTTGTCGGAATTGTCCGTGATATTGGTGAACGTAAAAAGACCGAAAATGACCTTGGGCGTTACTCCTCTGAACTGAAAATGGCCAATGAAGAGTTGGAAAAATTTGTGTATACGGCCTCGCATGATCTGCAAGAGCCACTGAGAAAGGTAATCATTTTTGGGGACCGTCTAAAGGAAACATGTTCCAAAAAATTAGAGGAACATGAAACAGACAATATCCATCGTATGCAAAAGGCCGCCTTCAGGATGCAGGATCTTATCAATGATTTGCTTGGATATTCAAAGCTGAGATTTAAAGTTGATTCTTTTGAGTCCGTTGATCTGAACAAGTTGGCTACAGAAGTAATTGATGATCTTGAGGCGCAAATCTTATTGTCCAAAGGAATAATTCAAATAAACCAACTTCCAGTGGTTGAAGGGGATAAAATTCAATTGCGGCAATTATTCCAAAATTTATTATCCAATAGCCTGAAATATGCGAAACCGAATGTTCCGCCGAACATATTAATTAATTACACAGCTATGGATAACAATCATTATGAAATATCTTTTTTGGATAATGGAATAGGTTTCGATGAAAAATATATAAATAAAGTATTTGAACCCTTTCAACGATTGAGTGCCAATAAAGATATTCAGGGAACGGGAATGGGTATGTTTATTTGCAAAAAAATCGTTGAACGCCATAAGGGAACGATCACGCCTAAAAGTACTCCAGATGATGGAACAACTTTTATAATCACCCTTCCTAAAAAACAGTCGACCTGAGTGTTGCCCGCATCGCTGACCCTCAATAAATCTGGGTTCTGCAAAGCCCCCTGTTAAGGAGAAATGCTATACTTCTGAGCCATGAATGATTGTATTGCCATATTTGGAGCGGTTAAAGAAGAAATTACCGGCATCAAACGGGCGATGAATATTTCAGATCGTGTTCGTCTGGGTAAAACCGATGCCTGGCCCGGAAGGTGGAAGCAACAGAATATTGTATTGGTCCGCTCTGGCGTAGGCCAGCACAGGGCCGAAGATGCTGTCCATCAAATCATCGACCATTTCAAGCCCAAAGTCCTGATCAGTACTGGCTATGCGGGTGCTGTCCAACCGGAACTGAATGTTGGCGACCTGTTGATTGCTGACTCTATCATGGAAGCGGATGATAAGGGGGGCAGAAAATATTTCCCTGATCCCAATTGGTTGAACCGTGCCCGAAGTATTACTTCTCCTGAAGGAACCAAGGCGGTTGTCGGCGGATTGCTAACTGTTAATACCGTGATTCATGACCCCACCACCAAACGTGAACTAGGAAGCAATTATTGTGTTCAAGCGGTGGAAATGGAAACTTCGGCGATTGCCAGGGTGGCAGGCAATAAGGGCCTGCCTTTGTTATCTGTGCGAGTAATTTCTGATGGCATCGATCAGGAACTCTTGGACAGCTCTTCGTTTTTGGGGAGTGATGGGGAGATTTCAACCCTCAAAGCGGGATGGTATGTGTTGACGCATCCTGGTTCTCTCAAAAGTGCTTTGTCGCTTCGTGCCCAAACCCAATTTGCGACCCAGACCCTGACAAAATTTTTATCTGACTTGCTAGATTAATTTAAAAAAACTTCACGCATCTTCTGCCACAACTTTATTTCTTCCGGATTCTTTTGCCAGATAAAGTCTTTGGTCGGCGAGGTCGATCGTTTTATCTATAGGAGTTTCGCCATTATATATGCTGGCCCCAAAGCTCATGGTTACTTTAATTTCTTTTCCCTCATGCATGATGGACTGCGCGGAAATTTTTTCCCGGATTTTATTGCCAAGTAGGACCGCACCATTTAGACCTGTTTCAGGAAGTAAAATTAGAAACTCCTCTCCTCCCCATCTTGCAATTTGGTCTATTTCCCGCTTTTCTGTGTCCATGAGTTTGCTGATGCTTACCAAAACGGCATCGCCTGCAGAATGACCAAAGGTGTCATTGATTTTTTTGAAAAAATCAATATCACCAAAAAGTATTGAAAAAGGTTTTTTACTTCGTTTGAAACGTGCGGCTTCATTTTCAATCCGTTTCATAAAAGTCCGCCGGTTGAAAAGGCCGGTTAGAGGGTCTGTTTCGCTATCCTGGATTAATTTTTTGAGCGCGGCAGACAAGGTTAGATGAGTTCTGACTCTTGCAAGAACTTCTTCCTGCCTGAAAGGCTTCATGATGAAGTCTACGGCCCCCGCTTCA
>JABIXH010000102.1 GCA_018664975.1 Nitrospina sp.
GAATGGTCAAACCGAACATGGTGATGAAAGGCAGGAGCGCATTGCGCAATCCGTGACGGTAAATGACTTGATCTTCCGGCAAGCCTTTTGCCCGGGCAGTACGCATATAATCCTGATGGATCACTTCAAGCATTTGTGATCGGACGTAGCGAGATAAAACAGCCATTCCTCCCACTGCCGAAATCAATGCTGGAAGAGTCAAGTGCCACACTCGATCCATCGCACGGAACAAAAATGGAGCCTCTTCCAGACCAAAGGTTCTCATCCCGATAACAGGAACATCAAAGGTCTTGACCATGAAAATGATTAACAAGTAAGCCAGAAAAAAACCTGGAATGGAAATCAACGCATAAGAAAGAAAAGTGCTGGCTCTATCAAATTTTGAATTTCGGTTTAAGGCCGCTTTAATTCCAATAGGAAAAGCCAAAAACCAAACAATCATCATGCTTACAATAAACAAAGGGAGAGAATTGAGGAATCGGTCCCAGATTTTTTTTAATACCGGCTGATTATCTTTGAAGGATTTAAGTTCTCCGGTAAACAGGTCTCTCACCCAAAAAACATATTGTGTATGGAGTGGCTCATCCAGATGATAGGCGGCGCGAATGCGTTGAATATCTTCAGGCTTCATTCTTGGGTTAGAAGGATCCACCAGTGACGGTTCTCCAGGAGCCAGATGAATTACCGAATGTGAAATGATGGAAATAAAAACCAGCAGGATGATCCTCTGCCAAATATTGCGGATAATAAAGTTGATCACAGTTGCCTCTATGGTCTGCAAGAAGTTATAATTTCAACTATGGACATTCTACAACTCAGCCACTATCTGGACAACCTTTTGGACATCCCATCTATTGACGATGCCCCTAATGCGCTGAACGGACTGCAGGTTCAAAACACCGGTGAAATAAAAAAAATAGGACTGGCGGTAGACCTGTGCCAAGCCACCATTGAACTGGCCATTGAAAAAAATTGCCAGATGATGTTTGTACATCATGGAATTTTTTGGGGTGGACTGCAACCACTACGCGGTTCCTTTTATGAAAAAATTTCTTCCATGATAAATGCCAATCTTGGACTCTATTCCGCCCATATCCCCCTTGATCTGCATCCGGTGTTCGGAAACAACCGGGCACTGGCAGATTTAATCGGATTAAATAACCTGGAACCCTTTGGCGAATATGGGGGAATAAAAATAGGATTCAAGGGTACGATCGTCAAAAAATCTGCTGAGGGTCTGGCACAGGAGTTGGCGGAAAAACTGGGATCATCCGTCAAAGTGATCGGAGAAGGAGAAATTGAAACGGTCGGCCTGGTAACCGGTGGTGCCGCAGACATCATTCAGCAAGCCAGCCGCGAAGGACTCGATGCCTACATTACGGGGGAAGGGGCCAACCACCATTACCACGAAGCCATTGAAAACCACTGCATAATGATTTTCGCGGGACATTACGCCACTGAAACGGGAGGCGTGAAATCCGTAGGGGGGCATTTGGAACAAAAGTTTGGGGTCACCACCGAGTTTTTGGATTACCCAACAGGTCTATAAAAATCAAAAACCCTTGAGCAAGGCATCCAAACCCGAACGATAATCGGGGTAGCGCAGTTTCACTCCCAGTTGCTCTTTGATTTTTTTGTTCAAGATACGCTTGTTGGTTTCGTAGAAACCCCGGGCAGTTGGGGAAAGATCGGCTTCCTCATAAGGCACCAATGGCGGAGGTTCAATGCCTAGCAAATCACAGGCATATTCCACGGCTTCAGCAGGAGGACAAGGGCAGTCATCGCTGACGTTATATACCTCGCCGGGCTGTGGAGTTTCCATGGAGGCTTCCAAAGTTTGAGCAAGGTCGTCAGTATGAATGCGGGAAAATACCAGACCTGGTTTATCAATGCGCCGGGCGCGCCCCTGCTTCACAGAAACCAGCAAATTCCTGCCTGGCCCATAAATTCCTACACAGCGAAAAATCATCACCGGCAGGCCATGATCGCTACCCATCTTTAGCCAGGCAGACTCCACTTCAATGCGTCGGCGATTGAGTTCTGTCGATCCCAGCAAGGGCGAAGTTTCATCGACCCATTCACCCTGGGAATCTCCATATACTCCGGTTGAAGAGAGATATCCGATCCATCTCAAATGACTGGCCTTGGAAATCGCCTCACCAAAATGTTTCAGAACCACATCTCCTGAAGGTTGTGGCGGAATGGCGATTAATAAATGCGTTGCCTGAGAAATGGCCGCAGAAATTTCAGGCGTAGAATACGCGCCATCAAACAGATATGAGTTCTTTACTTGAATGGTATCTTGTTTTTCGCTTCCTCGGTAGGTTCCTGAAACTTTCCACCCTTTAGGTAAAAGCTTTTCAGCCAGGGCCAATGAAGAAAAACCCAGACCAAAACAAAATAATTGACCTGCTGAAGAGGAATCCGGCATATTTTTTAGTTCAACGAATTTAGCTTATTAAAGGAAGGCTGGAACAATGTATTGATCAGGAAGACTGTTTCACTGGCAACGTCACTTTGAAGGTACTGCCATTTTCATTCGAACAACTTACCTCAATTTTACCATTATGGCGGGTAACAATTTTCTTGCAGATGGCCAATCCTATACCACTGCCTTCAAAATCTGACCGACCATGCAGTCTAAAAAAAGGCTGGAAAATATTTTCTTTATGTTCTTCACCCAAGCCAATTCCATTATCTTTGACGTTGATTTCGAGAGAATCTTTTCTCACGGGTTTTGCGATCAATTCGATTTTTGGTGCCTGTTCCTTTTTGTGAAATTTGAGAGCATTGCTGATCAGGTTCTGGAACAGTTGGCGCATTTGAGCCGGATCTGCCTCGACAATTGGCAGACCTTCTAAATGAATCACCCCATTTACCTCACTGATAGAAGTTTCGAGGTCTTCGAGCACTTCCCGAACCACTGTATTCAAGTCAATGAGTCGAAAAGGTTCGCCTTGAATAGAAGCCACCGAGTATTGCAGTAGGTCATCAATCATATTCTGCATCCTTTTCGCCGCACTTTGCATTTTTCCTGCATAAATTATTGCATCCGAGTCCAGGTCTTTGGTTTTATCCACGAGGCGTTTCCCAAAACCAATGATTTTTCTAAGCGGTTCATTTAAATCATGGGTCGCCACAAATGCGAAGTTTTTCAGTTCCTCATTACTCCGTTCCAGTTCGGCAAGATAACAATTGAGCCGGTCTTCCGCTCCCTTACGCTTCATCACTTTTTCAATGGTAGAGGGAATAAGTGAAAGGTAACCCATTTGGAGGTCTTTAATAAGAAAGTCATAGGCCCCGGCCTTCATGACCTTGATGATTACCTCTTCAGTACTGCTACCCGCAATAAAAATAACCGGGGTATCAACAATACTTTCTAATAGCTCCAGACCCGTTCCGTCTCCCAGATTATAGTCGAGCAATATCAGGTCGTAAGGAGCGGCATCCAAATAATCCCGGGCCTGAGCCAGAGAATCTGCCATTACCAATTCATATTCTAATTTTTGGGATCGGAAAAGACGCTGGATGGCAATCTGGTCTGTAGAATTATTTTCTACAAGGAGAATACGCAGGGTAGCATCCATGAAAAACCTGACTAGTTAATGGTTGGCAAATAACTCAATGACCAATATTGGTTCAGAACGCGGACAACTTCGAGATATCCTTTTGTGTCCATAGGCTTTTCAATATAGCCCGCCACACAATTACCATAAGTTTCATTCATATCCGCGCGGGAGGTGGAACTTGTAAAAACAACCACCGGAATCGCCTTGAGTCGGGTATCCGATTTTATCGCCCTAAGAAATTCAAACCCGTTCATGATAGGCATATTCAAATCAAGCAGGATAAGGTTAGGAAGACGCGGAGTTGAAGAGTCATTTTTAAGATAGGCAAGAGCCTCTTCTCCATTGGAAGCCGTTATGATTTCTTTTCCGATGTCATTTTTCTCGAAAGCCTCTTTCAAGCATAAGATGTCCGTTTCATTATCTTCCACAATTAAAATTGGGCTGCCGTTTCGCATCATTTTCTACCTCTCATTAAACTTTTTTGGCACGGTAAAATTAAAACAGGTGTATTCACCAAATTCAGACTCCACCCAGATCTTACCCCCATTTTGCTCAACAACCTTCTTGACTAACGAAAGACCAATGCCAGTGGATTCTGGCGAAGTATGGCGATCCAGGCACTGAAACATTTCAAATATTCTATCAAAATGTTGTTTTTTAATCCCCTGCCCATTATCCCATACCCGAAAACACCAAAATTTTTCCTGAGATATGCATGATACCACAACTTTCCCTTTCTTTTTACCAAAATGCCTTATTCCGTTTACAATTAAGTTTTGAAAGACCTGCTCTAAAAGAATTGGAGGATAAACTATTTCAGGCATCGGAGCCTTAATCTCTATCTCGATGCTTTTTTCTGGTGGCAGGTACCTGATTATCGTTGCAACCAAATACCCCGATTGGACGGGGGCTGATAATTCTTTGGAATTTCCCACTTCAGCAAATTTTAATAACCCATTAATCAGGTGGTACATTTTTTCTGCATTGAAGGAGAGGCGATCCAGGAGTTTTTTGCCCGCTTCCCCTAATACCTCCTCATAATCCTGCAATAGCCAATTTGAGTTTATAGAGATCCCACGAAGCGGTTCCTTCAGGTCATGAGATACTGCATGCGCAAAGTTCTTCAATTCGATGTTTTTGTGTTCCAGATCCGAAAGCAGGATTTCCCGTTCTCTTTCAATTTGTTTTTGCGCGCTGATATCTTTAAACGTAACCACCGCTCCCACTATAGTTTTTCCTTCATAAAGAGGAGAGCTGATGTATTCCACGGGGATAGGGGTTCCGTCTTTTCGCCAGAAGACTTCATCCCTCACCCTATAGCTCACCCCTTTGGCAAACGCAGAATAAATTAAGCATTCCTCTTTGGGGTAAGTACTGCCATCGGGTCGGCTATGATGTATTAGTGCATGCTGAGACTTTCCCACCAACTCCTCAACCTGATAACCCAACATTGCCGCACCAGCAGGATTGCAGAAAGTGGTTTTTCCTTCCAGATCCAGGCCATAGACCCCTACTCCAGCGGCATTCACAATAGTTTTCAGGCGCAGGTGAGCATTTTCCAACTCCTTTTTAGCCTGTAAATTGTTTTTGACCTCGCGTTCCAGAAAAAGGTTCGTTGCATGAAGCTGGTCGGTGCGTTGCTCAACTTTTTCTTCCAATTTCCTATTAAAATACTCAAGCGCAACATCTTTTTTGGCCAGACTTCTGAATTGAGCTTCCAATTTTCCATGTGCCTCCTCCAGTTCAAACTCATTCACCTTAAATAAATAGCAAAGAACCGCCGTGGCCCAAATTATCAGCAGAGACAAAATTCGATTTGTGAGCACTTTCCAGAATTCACCTCCCGGAGGAGAAAGCCAATATCCCAGCACAGTTAATAAAGTTCCCAATACTGCCATTCCCCAGACATAGCGTTTCTGCCTGGCCCACAGAGCCACCAGAACAAGACTTACATAGAGGGTTCCCCCCGCCACCCCCAACTCCAGGGATAGATCAGTATAAAAAATACCGGAGGCCAAAAATCCTTCCAGCAATAAAAACCACCGGTATTCCTGCAACCAGCTCTTATGAATTTTGTGTCCAGTTCCCATAACACGCTGTTCAGTAAAAATTACTCGCAAAAAAAAAAATGCCTTCCTCTTATTGAGGAAGACATCCATATAAAAATCTAATCTTGAATCGGTCTATTCGGTAAAAATCTGGAGAAACGCAATAATTTCAAAATTCCCCCTTTTATTTACGTATACCTCACTGATGTTTTTGTCGGACAGGAACCCCGTTGCCTGAAAAAAGAGGAAGTGATGCTCCCAAGCCCCCCATTCCCATGGCATAAACCCAATTATTTTTTACCGGCAACCATTAGTCCGCAATTAAAACGTAAACCGATATTTTTCAAATAATTCTAGCGTTACAACGTCTTTTCCTTCTTTGGAAATTTCTTGTTCAATGCGTTTTACCGCCATATTGCGAATAAAAGGAATAGGAATTTTAGAAACCTTTTTCAAGGCGTCATCTTCCCATTTCAAGGTTACTTCCACCGCTTCGTCCTTTTCCTGATCAATCTGCTCATCGCGCTTGAGGTCTTCTTCGGTCACTTCCATCCCCATAGCCTCTTTAGCCGATGCCGGCATGATATTGGTGAATACCTCATCAATGATAGAAGGGGTGATCATCTTATCTCCACGCTGGCGAGCTCGGCCTTCAATAGTCTGTTTAGCCATACCCAGAACGAAGGGAGGTACCTTTTCCATTTTTTCCAGCGCCTCCTTGCTCCACGGTACACCCTGAGGCGTGGCGACCTCCATATAGTTTTTGAATTTTTCAACAATGTCATCTTTTTTCTCAGTACGCATAGCGAGAAAATCTTCGATTTCTTCAATCACCTCTACCTTGCGTGGA
Organism: Nitrospina sp.; assembly: GCA_018664975.1. GTDB lineage: Bacteria > Nitrospinota > Nitrospinia > Nitrospinales > VA-1 > LS-NOB. The sequence goes on from JABIXH010000102.1 coordinate 6,468, forward strand.
CTTTGCCGCATTTTATCCTTCGCCACCTCAAAGGCATCCATCGTAAGTTCTTCGAAACCAAATCCTTTGACCCTTTTAGACACCAGCATCATAGACTCATTTCGAATCTCGGTCAGATAGTCAGA
>JABIXH010000100.1 GCA_018664975.1 Nitrospina sp.
CGATGTTGCCTACGTTCGTTTTGCCTCCGTTTACCGCTCCTTCAAAGATGTGAATGAATTTATGGTCGAATTAAAAGAAGTTCTCAAAAGTAAAGAAGGTAGTAAATCCCCCGGCGACCACCTGCAGTAAGTGGGGCGACCCCACAGTAGTTAAAGCACCTCCGACCACACACCTTCTTAAATCAGTGTGGAATATGGCAAAGTACTAACCACACCCCAATCCAGATGATAACAAATGAAGACTTGGATCAAACCCTACCGTTCTAGAACAACATTTCTAATAGTTTTAATGAGCCTGTATCTTACCACCCGTTTAATTAGACTGACACAGATACCAGTCTTTATAGATGAGGCGATATTTATCCATCTTGCCCAAATTATTGATAGTAACTGGGGCAATCTTTTCTTAACCAAATTGCACGCAGTCCAACCTCTATATGTCTGGATCGTGGCGATAACTCAAAATTTTTTCAAAGACCCTGTTCTTGCCGGAAGGCTCGTCTCCGTTGCCGCTGGTGTAGTATCACTGTCTGGAGTTTACTTAATAGGAAGAGATTTTTATTCAGAACGAGTAGGGCAAGTTTCGGCGGTACTTTATTTGTTCTGTCCATATTTTATTTTTCATGAACGTCTGGCCTTAGTGGATAGCCTTATTAATGCATTAGGAGTCTGGGTTGTATGGGTATCTTTGGATATCACAAAAAATAATACACTGAGCAAAAAAAGCTTTTTCCTTCTAGGAGTCCTCTTGGGCTTAGCACTTTTTACAAAAACCAGAGGGCTAGTACTTTTTCCTGCCCCAATCATTATTTTTTTAGTATGGAAAACTTATGCTAAAACAAATTTCCTGAATTACTTGGGATTAATTACCTCAATTATTCTGTTAATAAATTTACCCTATATCTTATCTGATCAAATTGTTGGCTATAGCGATAGGAATTCTTTTTATTCAAATAGTAAGAGTTTCATTCCCCTCAAAATACTGCTTAATCTCCCATTCGATACCTGGTGGTATAACATAAAAATGGCTATGGTTTATTTTTTGAGCTACCTAACCTTGCCAGTAATTTTACTAGCAACGTTTGGAACATTCTATGCGTTTGCAATTAAGGATAAGAAGGGGATCACCCTTGCACTTATATCCATAATCCCTTTTCTCATAGTTTTGCTTATTGGAAATATGATTTTCGCCCGGTATTATCTGGCCATTGTCCCTCCTCTTATAGTTTTGTCAGGCTGGTCACTTGTTCAGTTGGCTAACTTTATTTCTGAAAAGATTGTAGTACTAAAATTATCAATGCCTGGCACCTCTCTTTTAATATTAATTATTTTTGTGGTTTTGGAAGGAATTCTATTTTCAATAAATTTGACCCTGAATCCTTCAATTGTCAATATCCCAAAAATTGAGCGCAGCGGGTATTTAGAGCCTAATCCGCGTTCTGGATATGGAGTAAAAGAGGCCGCTGAATTCATTATTTCACAAGGAAACAAGGAACCCGCCAATGTTCTAACTCACTGGAGCCAGGGAAACCCACAGGATGGGGTAATGCTTTATCTTTGGGAGAACCCGAGAATAAATATTGTTCCTGCCCTTTGGTGGCCCCAGTCTAAAAAACTGTTCCCCCAAACCAAAACCTTCCCCATTTATCCCTCCAAATACCAAACGTCGGCTACCGGGGTTGGTAGGACGGAGTCCCTTAAGAATGTGTTTTTTGTTAGGCCCGTATATACCCACCTAAGAAAACACTTCCTGAAAAATAATCCTGAGTGGAAAGTTATCTGGAGATATTCCACACCTTACAGAGCGGATCATATCGAGATATATAAATTAATGAATTCGGCCAACGATTCAAAATAGTTTATTTTAATGCTAATTTTCCTTCATGCCGAGTGGCGGCGAGTGGTTGAATCCGTTAAAACAAAATGTTACGATACATGCTAAGCTTCTATAATTCCGATTTTTTGTGTTATTGGCCGGTCATGGATAAAATTTCGTTCAATTTGTCGTTATTCAGTTATCTCATGGCTTCGTTGGGCTATTTTGTATATCTGGCATATCGTCGGCCCATGGTCTCGACCTTTGCGGGATGGATGGTCGCATTTGGTTTGGTTTGCCAAACGGTCACTATCGGGATTCGGTCCAGTCAGACGGGACACGGTCCATACACCACTTCCTTTGAGGTGGCTCTGTTTCTGGCGTGGTTGATGGTGGTGGTTTATTTTTTAACCGAATGGAAATATAAAATTAAGGACCTGGGGGCTTTTGTCATTCCCCTGGTCTTTGTGGTTCTGTTATTTTCAGCCTTTCTTTCAAAAGAAACGGCTTTGGTTCCCGAATCGGAGGTGCGCTTCTGGTTGACCATGCATCGGACCCTGTCAATCATGGGCTATGCGGCGTTTTCGATCGCATTTGCCGCCGGAATCATGTATCTAATTCAGGAGCATCAGGTTAAATCGAAAAAGCTGGGTATGATGTATTTTAGAATGCCCTCCCTTGAAGTTCTGGACGATTTAAATTTCAAGGTAATAATGATAGGGTTTCCGTTATTCACTCTGGGGTTTATGCCCGGGTCCATTTGGAACACACAAATGGACCTGCCATTTTTTTCATGGGACCTGACGCGAACCTTGCCATTAGTCGCAACCTGGTTGATTTATTGCCTGGTTTTTTTTGGCAGGATGATAGTGGGGATGCGGGGTAAAAAAGCCGCCCAAGGGGCCATTCTCGGGTTTATAACAGTAATAGGGACTTATTTTTTACACATAATATGATCTCAAACGAAGCAAATCTTGTTCTGGTGGGCGTCAACCATAAGGCCACCCCTGTGGAAATCAGGGAAAAGCTTGCCTTCAATCAGGTGAAGCTGGAAGCCTCTCTGGAACATTTGGTTTCCTGCCCGGAAATAACCGAAAACATCATTCTCTCGACCTGTAACCGGGTAGAAATTTATGCCCGGGTTGATAATACCGATCTGGGCATTCAACTGCTGAAAGATTTCATTTGTGATTACCACGGCCTTACGCGGGGCAGTCTGGATCAATATTTTTATAGTTATCAGGATGATCAGGCCATTGAGCACCTTTTCAGGGTTTCGGCGAGTCTGGACTCGATGATATTGGGAGAGGCTCAAATTCTAGGCCAGGTAAAAGATGCCTACAGTACGGCCAGAGCTTTAAGTTCAACCGGCCTGGTCTTGAATCAGCTTTTTGAGAAAGCGTTTAATGTCGCAAAAAAAGTAAGGGAAGAGACGGGAATTTCGGAGCGTGGAGTTTCTATCAGTTCAGCCGCTGTTGAACTGGCAAAAAAAATCTTTGAGGATTTGGAAAATCACTCGGTAATGCTGGTGGGCACGGGTGAAATGGCGGAACTGGCGGCAAAGCATCTGATTTCTTATGGTGTGAAAACGGTATATGTAGCGAGCAGAACCTATGAGCGGGCCGCTTCTCTGGCCGAGACGTTGAATGGTTGTGCATTGGACTTTGATGCTTTCAAAGAAGAATTGTATCGGGCAGATATTGTTATCACTTCAACTTCTGCACCGAAATTTATTATTTCTAAGGAAATGATAGAGCAGGCGATACACAAAAGAAAAAATAAGCCGATATTCCTCATTGATATTGCGGTGCCCAGGGATATTGCACCCGAAGTAAACGATTTGGAAAACGTTTATTTGTATGACATCGATGACCTTCAAAATGTGGTAAATGCAAACATGGAGGAACGGCAAAAAGAAGCGGAAAACGCTATGGAGATCATCAAAGAAGAAGTTACTAAATTCAACAATTGGTTCTCCACCTTGGATGCGGTGCCAACGATCGTTGAAATGCGTAACCGGGCAGAGGAGATGCGAAAAATTGAAGTGGATAAAACACTCAAAACCCTCTCTCATATTTCTGACGACGATCAGCAAGCTATTCATCAATTGACCCAATCTCTGGTCAATAAAATTCTGCATAAGCCCACCATCAATTTGAAAAAGAAAACCCAGTCTCAGGATGGCCACGTATACTTGAAGGCCATTCGTCACTTATTCCATTTGGACGATTGATGGAACCCAGAAAAATAAAAATTGGTAGTAGGGGAAGTCCATTAGCATTATGGCAGGCTAATTGGATTAAAGGCCAGTTAGAAGCGCAGAACCCGGATCTTCCTGTAGAAATTGTCATCATTAAAACTTCAGGAGACAGGATCCAGGATGTCCCGTTAGCAAAAATAGGTGGCAAGGGATTATTTGTTAAAGAAATCGAAGAAGCTCTGCTGAGCAAAGATGTCGATTTTGCAGTTCATAGTATGAAAGACATGCCTATCAAATTCCCCTATGCCCTATGTATCGCTTCGGTGACAAAAAGGGAGAATCCATTTGACGCCTTAATTTCAAAAAATAATATTAAGCTGGATGATCTTCCTAAAGGAGCAAAGGTAGGAACTGGTAGTTTGCGAAGGATTTCACAATTGCTTCATTATCGTCCTGATCTTGATTTGGTTCCGCTACGTGGAAATTTGGATACAAGAATCAAAAAACTGGATACGGAAGGACTGGATGCGATCATTTTAGCTGCGGCAGGACTCATTCGTATGGGGTGGGAGGAACAAATTTCAGAAATCATCAGCCCAGAAATATTGTTACCCGCGATGGGGCAGGGTGCTGTGGGAATTGAAGCCCGTAAAAATGATGTGGACAACCAGATTCTTCTAGCCGATATGGATGATGAAAACACCCACCTTGCTCTGGATGCCGAAAGAGCTATCGTAACTCAGCTTGAAGGGGGGTGCAATGTTCCAATCGGTGCCTTTGCAACCATAGAAGAGGATGAAATGATGGTAAAAGGATTAGTAGCCAGCCTTGATGGAAAAACCATTTACAAGAAAGAAGTCAGAGGGAATAAGGTCCATGCCATTGCTCTGGGAAAATCGTTGGGAAACGAGCTGTTAGACATGGGTGGTGATAAGATTATGCAAGAGATTCATTCCAACTGAGGGTCCTCCTCATATAAGAAATTCCGTGTTTGTTTCATTCATAGATGAATGTCTGCAATAGCAATGTGTTTCTAAAATCTGTTAAAATACAATAGATTGAAGAATGATATCCCTTTTAGCCATGCGGGTGTATTGCTGATGCGCATAAACAGGATCCTTTTTACCTTTGTCAGCTTTTTAATTGTCTTGCCAGGTATTGTCGAGGCAAACCATTTAAGTGGAAAAGTTGAAGTGGAAGGTGGAAAAAAATTAAAGAACTTAATTGTGTATTTGGAACCAGCAGAATCATTGCAAAAAAAAGCTGACCCCAGGGTACATAAAGTATTGCAAAAAGGCAGACGGTATAATCCCGACCTGATTGTGGTGAGTCCAGGAGATAAAATTCAATTTTTAAATGATGAAGATAGAGAAATTGATCACAATATTTATTCGCTGAGTAAATTTAAAAATTTTGACTTGGGGTTAGGTGAAAGAGGCTCTGTTCTGGAGGTAGAAATAGATAAGATTGGCTCTGGAAATTTTTATTGTTCTGTGCACAGATTAATGGAAGGCCGAATTGTTTCATTAAACACAAGATATTTTGCAGTATTAGAGAGTCCCGGGAATTTTATATTACCAAACATTCCACCGGGTAATTGGGTTGCAAAAGTCATTGTTTTTCACAAACGTTACAAATCTATCCCAATCAATATTTCATTGAGTGATACGACTCACAAGAATATTGAATTAAAGGTAGTAAAGAAATGATTAAAACATCAACATTGCTTTTGATTATTACTTGCATGACCGCCTGTTCTTCGGCTCCAGAAATTACTCCCGGCAAAGGGGCTATTTATGGAACCATCTCTGCTGAAAGTCACAAAGCTATTTTGGCAAAAGCTTCAAAGAAAAAAAATGGTATTTATGGAAGTGTGGGGGGATTGATTTTCACAAATCAAATGGTTAATTATCCCAAACTGAAAGAACTATTTGTTTGCCTGCTGGACCCTTCGTCCAAAGGTGGGAATGAACACTTGCTCATTGCGACCAATGATAATATGTCCCTAAGCTCACTTGCAGTTGGGACAGGAGACCGGTTAACCATTCAAAATGATTCATCCGAAACACTTACCTTTTTTCTCGCTGGCAAAGAGGAGGACATTCAAGTTTATTCTCCAGTAAAGCCAGGTGAACGTTCTTCATTGGTCTTGGAGTTGGAGGGTGATCTGGAGTTGGGAAGCGATGAGAATGAATCACTACAAACAATTTTACTTTCAAGAAGAGGTTTGATTGGACAACAGCATTCATCAGGCGATCAATATGTATTTGAGAATCTCCATCCCGGTCAATATAAATTTTTATTCTGGTATTGGAGATTGGGTTTGGTGGAGAAAAACCTTATTATCAAGGCTGGGGAGAATATTGAGTTGAACCAGGTTCTATCTGTCGATAAAATTCTGGAAAGCAAAAATGAACCTTAGCGCCAAGATATTTCTGTCTTTCTTTATTTTTTTCACTCTCCTGTTAGGGTTGACTATTTATATCGCTAATAGTCAGACTGAGCAATTTGAAATTAAAAATCTCTCCTTAAAATTAAGAGCGGCACATATGAGGTTTGACCGACAGTTGAACCGGGAATTGCTTCACACTTTAAAACTTGCCAAAACACTCATACTAGATCAAAAATTCAGATCTTTTTTGTCCCAGATTAAAGATAATTTTTACTCCTTTTCCGAAGAAATCGCACACGATGCCAATGCGGATTCAGTATTTATGGTCGATGACGCATTTCAAGTTCGCGGTATTTATCCCCCCGATGATAAATTCAAAGATTGGGTTGTTGCCAATATGGATCAATTCGCAATTAAAGAAATTTTGGATACCGGTAAAGATACAAAAGGAATTATTTCTGGTGGCGGAATGCTGATAAGTTCAGTAGCTTTGCCCCTCAAAGAATCGTTAGGGGATGACTATGCATTGGGGGTAATGGTCATTATAAAGTTTATTGATGATCAATGGGTGGAAGAATTGATGGGTGAACAAATTGAACAAAATTTCCTTCAAGTTTTGTTTTTCAGTGATTCAAAAATTGTGGCGGATAACGTATCTGATGATATGGGTCAGACATTGATCAAAAATTTAGAACAAATCCCAAATGGATCGGGAATGTTCATAAGTGAAGGTGATAGGTATATTTCTCAGAAGGGTTATTACGATAATAATGATAATGCTGGTTATTTATATGCCACCAACCTGGATTCTTCATTGATACCCTTTAAAATAATTCAGAATAAAATTTTGATGACAGGAATAGCTGTATTGTTTATAGGCATTCTTTTTTCCATACTTTTGTCAAAAAGAATAGCCATGCCGTTAAGAGCCTTGTTGAAAGGTACAAAGGGGGTTATTGATGGTGATTATGATTTTGAAATAAAGCATACCTCCAGCGATGAAGTAGGGCAATTGTCGAAAGCTTTTAATCACATGTTAAAAGGCCTTAGGGAAAAAAAGTATATTCAGGATACTTTTGGTAAATACGTTCATCCGACAATTGTTGCCGACATACTTTCCAATCCAGACAAAATTCAACCTGGTGGGACAAGAAGTTATCAGACCGTTTTATTCTGTGATGTTGCAAACTTTACCAGTTTCAGTGAGACCATGGCTCCTGAATCATTAATCAAACTACTTAATGAATATTTGGGTGCCATGACCGAAGAAATATCCAACCATCAAGGTGTGTTAGATAAATATATTGGAGACGCCATTATGGCTTTCTGGGGTCCGCCCTTTACGCCAGGCAATCATTCCTTGTTTGCGTGCCAAGCCGCTCTAAATATGCAGACTATTCTCCAAACTTTAAGACCAAAATGGTTATCTCAAGGTTTTCCTGAAATTAAGATGCGAGTTGGAATCGCTACGGGTCATATGATCGTGGGCAATATTGGATCAGAAAAGAACCTTGAGTACACTTGTATTGGAGATACTGTTAATTACAGCTCTAGATTAGAGGGAATCAATAAGATATATGGAACAGACATCATAATTGATATTTTCACTAAAAAAAATGTGGAGCATGACCTACTTCTTAGAGAATTAGATACGATTCAGGTAAAGGGCAGAGCCCAGGGTTCTCAAATTTTTGAAGTCATGGCTGAAATGAAAAATGCACCGCAAGAACAGGTTCGATTAAAGTCAGGCTATGAGGCCGCGTTGGCCTTATATCGTGACGGGGAGTTCGCCGAGGCAAATGAGGCATTTTCTTCTTTGTTTACAGCTAGCAATGATATTCCAAGTAAAATAATGTCCGAGCGGTGTCAGGAATATATTGATTCTCCACCTGAAGGCTGGCTTGGGATAACTATTATGAAAGAGAAATAAATTAAAGCCATATCTCCTTTGAAACTAATCTTTCCATGGCTAAATCTGTGGCGGCATCACGAAAAATATAACCTTTGCAATCATTCATTCGAGTATGGTTTTCGAGAACATTTTTCGTAATTGTATTACTTATTAAATTTTCTACATAAGTCCTGACTCCTATTTGTTTTGCTTTGTCTGCATAAGAGTCATCAACAATCATATTTCTTTCTACCGCGCATCCAATCACCCCTCCGGCATTAACAATGAAATCTGTGAGCGATAAAATATTGTGGCGGTGATGCAAATAATATTCGATGGGTTTGCTACTGGGAGTATTTGCTCCTTGAAGGATATATCGACATTGAACTCGGTCGACATTTTTTGCCGTGATGGCATCAGGTCGGGCACAGGGAATCAGGACATCACAGGGTGCTTCCAGGAGCCAGTCCAGTTTGTCAGGTGAAAATCTTTTTTCCACTGCTAATGGATAGTTACGCAGGCCTCCAGGTTCATTTCGTAATTTATTCATTACATGAACATCCAATCCATTAGGATTCCATATGGCCATGTTTATATCAGATGCCCCAATAAGGGTGGCACCTGCTTCTTGTAATTTGAGGGCCATTGGGGCTCCTACATTTCCAAATCCCTGGACAATAAAATTTGTTTTAGATAGATCTAAGGATTCATCAACAGACTCAATAGCTTTAATAGCGGAAAATAAACCGTGGGCAGTGAGTTCCCAGTCATCGATGGGGATTCCGCCCTTATCAATGGGTCTACCCGCACCCCCTCGTGAGTGCTTTTCGGTTCCAAGTTTGAGTGAATGGTTATTGTGAATAATTTGAATATCTTTTTCATTAGTCCCCATATCCGGGGCTGGGACATAGTCTTCCAATTCAAATAACGCATCAGCAAATTTTCCCATTAGTATTGCTCTATTTTTGGGATCACTAAAGGGAGCAAGGTCATTGAGGACCAAGCCCGCTTTTCCACCTCCATAAGGAATACAGGCGGCGCTATTTTTAAGTGTCATTACTCGGGCTAAACGTCTCACTTCGTTTAGGGATAGGTTTTGAGCCATCCGGATTCCACCCAAACCTGGTCCCCGCTGAGTATTGTCAATAGATACCCAACCCCATACACTTTCAGTTTCTGGTTCAATAATTTTATAGCAGGCCTCCTGACTGTTCAGAGAAGACCTAGAGAAACGATCGAAGTCCTCCTCTTCCAGCAGAAGTTGTGCGGTTAAATTTTTTGGTGGCTGAGGCATAGTCGGATCAAGTCATCTTGAACATCGGTGTTTCATCTTATCGTAGAGGTTGGTAGAATAATCGGTGTGTCATATAGATTAAGTTGAAAACAGACTCCAATAAGATTGTTATATACCATTGAATTCCATAAATGACGATGCCTAATAAAACGCTCCTGAGTACAGATATTGAATCTCTTATCAATATAACCCTAAAAGAAGATATTCATAACGGTGATATCACAACCCGAAATATATTGTCTCCGGGAAAACTTTGCGAGTCGGAACTGATTGCCAAAGAGGATTTAGTTTTATCTGGAATTGAAATTTTCAAGACCCTATTTATGAAACTTGATTCGCAGACGGTATTTCTGTCGGCTCCTTTTCATGATGGAGATTCCGTTGCAATGGGTTCCGTTCTTCTTAAATTCCAGTGTGACAGCATTAAAGCCCTTGAAGGGGAGCGCTCGGGGTTAAACATCCTTCAGTGGTTGAGCGGCATAGCTACACTGACTCGCAAGTTTGTAGATAAAGCTAGCCCTGTCAGAGTTTTGGATACACGTAAAACTACTCCCGGTCTGAGGGTTTTTGAGAAATATGCAGTGGCATGTGGTGGAGGTACTAATCATCGATTTGGACTGTATGACGCAGTAATGATTAAGGACAATCATATCAAATCTGCTGGAAGTATTTTCCGAGCCGTGGAAAAAGTACGTGAAGGTTTGGGTCTTAAAAGTAAGATTGAAGTCGAAACTCAGAACCTTGACGAGGTTAAGGAGGCTTTGGAGAACCATGTCCACATCATTATGCTGGACAATATGGATATTGACATGATCCACGAATCTATCAAGTTAATCAATGGTCAGGCAAAAGTGGAAATCAGTGGTTGTGTTACACTGGAAAGACTGGAAGAACTTTCTAGAACCGGAGCAGATTTTGTTTCTGTAGGGGCATTAACACATTCCGCTCCCTCGGTGGATATAAGTATGAATATTGTTTCTCCCAAGACCACATCACCATAAGTATAAATTATGCCTTGTAAAGATACGACATCCCAGATAACTGTTACCTTGGACGAGAGCGATTGCCTGCTCAGTTTTGACTTTTCCAAACTGACTTGTCAGAAACCTGTGGGTGGAGGTACTGGTTTTATAGAGCTGTGTCGAGGTAAATCTGTTGACGAGGTAACTCAATTAGAGTTCAGTGATTTGGTGGTTGAATTGGGGCTGACGGATTCGGAGGAACAATTCTTATTATATCTGGAGTGGGATGCTTTGGGGGCCGCTCTCGAACAATATCTGGGTAGTGGGCATGATGTGGATCTGGATAGATATCAGATCGCCACGATTGCCTATGAATCCAATCAGGTGGAAATCCGCCAAATGGTCGCGTCACCGAAGGAAATGCCAAAGCTTATACCATGCAGAAAACGGGGATAACACCCTTTAATCTTCAGGATAGAGCCGAACCAAACGAACATATCCCTGGGAATAATCCTGATCAAAATGTTGTAGCATTCCTGTTTTATAGGAAAAATAAAACGCCGCCTGCTGATCAAACGGTAGGCACCAGGAACCATTTCCTCCACCCGTAGCGAAAAGGGGATCTAAATGGATTTCCTGGTTTGAGCGAGCCATAATTGTGAATTCAGGTGTGAAGAGCTTTTCAATTTCTTCTTTCTCGGGGAATCGCCAGTCATGGTAACCGAGATAGTCTTTTTTGTTCATATCATCGACAAATTGAAGCGCATCCTGAAAATTCAACCAATCCTGAGCAACAGGCCAGGAGTCTTCTTTTGCCCATACTAAACCGGATTCATGATCCAGTAGAGTGCCATCCCCTTTATCTTCAAACCGACAGGTTTCATTCATTTGCGAATACTCCAGAAACTCTATAATTCAATAATAAAAATCGAAAGCTAAAATAATAGTCCAGGGAACTTATTCTGTGAAGTCCTGATTTTATAGGAAATTGACGTTTGGTAAAATTGTTGCTATAAATCATAACCTTAATTTAAAACAAACCCATTTCCCACAATTAACTACTA